>JBNGDZ010000590.1:1198-2989 GCA_049975765.1 Armatimonadota bacterium | reverse complement strand
GGGTGACATAGTTGTCCATGGAGGCGTAGACGGTCTCTGCCTCGCCGAGGATCTGGCGCATGAAGTCGATCTCGTGGGCGGAGACTTCGAACAGCGGCCCACCACACAGCTTCCTCTGCGTACGCCACTGTGCACGGTAGGTCCCGCCCCAGCCGCCGCCGATGCGCGTTGTCTGCATCCCGAACGGCTCCCCGAGGTCACCGGCGCGGACCAGGTCGATGATCCACACGTAGGGAGCCAGATAGCGCAGCACCTGGCCGATCATCAGCTTCACCCCGGCGGTGTCGCAGGCCTCGATCATAGCGCGGGCGTCCGCCACGGCGAGGGCCATGGGCTTCTCGCAGAAGACGTGCTTGCCGGCCTCGGCGGCGCGGCGGGTCAGCTCGGCGTGCAGGTAGTTGGGCGCCGCCACGATGACGGCGGCGATGTCCTCCCGCTCCAGCATCTCGCCCAGCTCGGTATAGGCATCGACGGATTCGTCCTCGGCGATCTCCTCGGCAGTGGCCGCCGCCACGCCCTCCGCGGGGTCGCAGACCGCCACGATACGGCCGTCATCGCAGGCGGCGACGCCCCGGGCGAGGCTCTTGCCCATGTTCCCGCCGCCGATCAGTCCGATGAGAAGCTCATCCATGCTGGTCCCTCCAGTGGTCGTCCGGCGGGATCGGTGCGCACCACCGGGGCCGTGCCCGAGGCCACCGGGCGCCCTGCCCTGATGGGATGGGGCTTTGGCGCTACGGATCGACTGGCCTCTCGGCCGTCAGCGCTCCCGCTCGGACTCGTCCCTGACCTCCCGGCGCATCATGACGTTCACGAAGTCATTGCCGGACATCATGAATGGCTCCCAGCCGTCCTCGGCGTCGGAGTTGACCCGCTCGTTGAGCACGGAAATGCTGGTGGTCGGCATGTGCAGGATCCGGTATTCGTAGACTGGCACGAGTCTCCCTCCCGTTCAGTGTCAGCGCCCCAGGATGGCGTCCATCGAGCGGCTCGTGGCCTCGATGAGGCGCTCAGGGTGGTGGGGATAGGGGGGCATCATCTCGGCGGTGATGGGGCCGTCGTAGCCGATCTCGTCGAGGGCCCTCATCACGGCCTCCCAGTTGACGTCGCCCTCCAGCAGGTCCACGAAGCCGTCGAAGCTACCGGTCCCGATGCTCTCCCGGAAGTCCTTGACATGGACGGCCTCGATGCGCTCGCCCAGGATGCGTATCCACTGGTCGGGGAAGCCATTTGGGATGACGTTGCCGACATCGAAGTAGGCCTGTACGTACTCATTGTCGATCTCGTCGATGATGCGCGCGAACTCCAGGGGGCTGAGCAGGAACTTGTTCCATACGTACTCCAGGCCGATGCAGACGCCGGCGTCCGCGGCCTCGTCGCCCAGCTCGGCGAAGGTCGCCACCACATCGTCGTAGGCTCGGTCGTAGGGATAGTCCTCGGTGACGGTGCAGGGCACGACCAGGATGGTCTCGGCGCCGAGGGCGTCGGCCAGCGCCAGGCAGGTGCGCACGATCTCCTGTCCCTCCGCCGCGACATCCGGGTCCGGGCCGCAGCAGGGGAACTCCCAGCCCAGGCCGGTGGCCAGGGTGCGCAGCTCCAGGCCGATCTCGCCGGCCATGTCCACGAATCGGGCCATATCGGCGGGGCTGGAGTCGGCGGTGATCTCGCCCTCGGCCTCCACCGTCAGCTCGATGCCCTCGAAGCCGTACTGCTTGGCCATCTTCATGCAGCCCTCGATATCAGTGCCCTCCGGGAAGGACCAGAAGCTGATGGATTTGACCATGGTCTTCCGCC
>JBNGDZ010000590.1:903-1188 GCA_049975765.1 Armatimonadota bacterium | reverse complement strand
CTTGTGGCAGGTTGGCACGCCCGGCGGGGACATGATGGCCCCGCCGCGGGCATAGCTTCGCGTCGATGCTCCCCGATTCCTGCCCGAGCGGGATGTCAAAAGGCCGTAACGACCCGGCCGGCCCGTCAAGACGGCCAGCGGCATCGCCGATGATGAGAACGGTCACGCGGGGTCACCTGGAGCGCTCTGCGTTCCGGCCAGTGAATCGAGGTGCGCATAGATGAGCGATCCCATGGAGCATCTGCGGGATGAGGGTTCGCTGCCCGCGCCTGCAGAGGACATCAT
>JBNGDZ010000590.1:0-893 GCA_049975765.1 Armatimonadota bacterium | reverse complement strand
ACATCATAGAGCGGCTTGCCGGGGCCGCCGACGTGCTGGAGCTTCTCCGCCGCGCGGACGCCCTGGCTCCGCCCGAGATCGACATGTGGGGAGCGCTGGTCTTGGGCGAGTCCCCCGAGCTGTTCGTGCACTGCCCCCGCCCTGTCATCCCCCCGCTGGCGCTGGCCGTCGCGGAGTCGATGGTGGAGCAGATCTCCGCCGACGCGGGCGCGCCGGTGGAGCTATCGGAGGCGGTGCAGGCCGCCAGCATCTCCTGCGCCGACATGAGCGCCGAGGTGCTCTCCGACCTGTCCGCGGCCTACCGCGACCACCTCACCCGCCGAGGGCCGGATGTCGTGGCGGTGGTGCGCGCCGCCGCCACCCACACGGGCGGCCTGACGCTGGACCGGTGGCGGCGTGCCGACGAGGTGCTGGAGGTGGCGGGCTGGCTGCTGGCGAGCTTCGCCGACGGACAGGCTCCCGAGCCCGGCATCGTCGATCCCATAAGCGGTGCCTACACCCGCCGGTTCTTCGAGGAGGCGCTGCGGAAGGAGCTGGCGCGGCATCAGCGGCAGACCTCGGAGTTGAGCGTCATCCTCCTACAACTGCGGCGGTCGCCCGCCATGATGGCGGACCAGCAGCCCCCGCCCGCCGTGCTGGCGGCGACCGCTGAGCTGATGGTCGAAAAGCTGCGGGAGGCCGACATCATCGCGCGGCTGGATTCGCGGCGCATCGCGGCGATGCTGCCGTGTACCAGCCCGCGCAACGGCCTGATCGCCGCCAGCCGCTTGGGTGAGGCGCTGCAGGCCTCGGAGGCCCTGGAGGGGTGGAGCATCGACGTCGGAATCAGCGGGCTCGGCATAGAGACCGCCTGCGCCGAGGAGCTGATCGACCAGGCGACACACGCCATGCTC
>JBNGDZ010000589.1:0-2995 GCA_049975765.1 Armatimonadota bacterium | reverse complement strand
CTCTACCTCGACCCGGGGCTGGGCGGCCCCGGCCGCCGCCGCCCGCTCCCGGGCGACTCTGGCCGCCTCCTCGGCGGCGAAGGCCGCCGCGTCGGAGAGGCTCTCGAACTCCCGCCTGCCGCTCGGCGCGTAGACGGTAAAGGCATCGTACTCACTGGGACGCACCGCCGCGACCTCCGAGGCAGCCACATGGCTCACGATCGCCCCCACAGCGTTTGCCACCTCGGCGTGCTCCGGGACGACTACCTCGCATCCCAGACGCTCGGACAGCGGGGGGAGAAAGGCGTGTGCGGGGGCGCCGATGCCCGCGATGGGACGGTCGTAGCGGGGCTGGAAGGTCAGGGCATCCTCGGGTGAGGGGGCGAGGATGCGCTCGATCACCATCTGGAGGGGCTCGGAGTGCTCCAGCTCCGCCTCCAGCCCACAGTCGGGTCCAAGCTCCTCCGCCACCACCATCAGCCCGAGCATGCGCCAGATGCGCTCCCAGGCCAGGGACAGCAGCCTCTCGGGCTCGCACCCGAAGAGGCGCGCGAAGGCCCTGACGCCCGCGGTGGCGGCCGCCACGTCCCAGGCGGTGAACCGGCCGGAGTGGTGCAGCAGGTCGGTGGGGGTCAGCGCCGAGCGCGCCAGCACGCCTCGATCCTCCATTCCCCGGGTGTTGAGCAGCCGGGGAGAGGCCAGCCCCAGTCGCGCCGCCACCGCGCCGCGACTGAGCGCCTCGCCGTTGAGGACATCCAGCGTGCGCTGCTCCCGGGCCGTCAGCCGGCGGTGCTGGGCCATCGGCCCCGGCAGCAGGTAGTCGATGGACATGGCACACGTTCGCACGGCGTCGTCGTGTAGGCCCAAACGATCCAGCTCGCCGGCCAGGCCGTCTCGGCCCGAGGCCGCCAGGTAGCACAGCGGCAGCACCCGGCGAGGGCCGACCAGCAGATCGCGGTCGGCGTTGAAGTCCAGTACGCTGTCGCCCCCCAGGCCCGTGGTCCGGATCTGCACGGCATCCACGGAGGTCTGCCAGCCGCCGACGCGGGCCCCCTGCGGTGACATCCGCGGCCGTCCGTGGTCAATGATGGCGGCGTCGGTGGTGGTGCCGCCGACATCGATGACCATGGCCTCGTCCTCGACCGCCAGATGCCTGGCGCCCAGGACGCTGGCAGCCGGACCGGAGAGGATGGTCTCCACCGGGCGCAGCCGGGCGGTGGCGACGTTGATCAGCGACCCGTCGCCCTTTACCACCATCAGCGGCGCGGTAACGCCCCGATCGGCCAGCGTGCGGCGCGCGGCGTCCAGGAGGCGCTCGATCAGCGGGAGCAGCCGGGCGTTGAGGGCGGCGGTGTTGGCGCGCGAGATGAAGTTGAGCCTGCCCGAGAGCTCGTGGCCGCAGACCACCGGGAGATCACACTCCCGCTGGATGATCTCCCGGACCGCCAGCTCGTGCGCGGGGTTGCGGATGCTGCCGTAGCCGGAGACCGCGAAGGCGTCAACTCCCGCGTCCATGAGCTCCCGCACCGCGCGGCGGCAGTCATCGGCATCGAAGGGCTCCAGCTCCACGCCACCGATGCTCATGCGCCCGCCCACGATGGCGTAGTGGGGCCAGCGCAGGCGGGACTCGTCGAAGCCATCGTGGGGCATGATGATGCAGCCGGGCTGGCCGCCGCGATCCTCCACTATGGCGTTGGTCGCGAAGGTCGTGGAAAGAGACACGAGCCTCACCCGCTCAAGCAGGCCCTCCTCCAGCCGGTCGAGGGCCTCGCCGATGCCGATGAGGGGGTCATGATGCGTGGTGAGCGCCTTGGCCTTCGAGACCAGGCGCCCGGCCCCGAAGTCGTAGACAACCGCATCGGTGTAGGTGCCGCCGGCGTCTATCCCCAGCCCCAGGCCGCAGCGGACCACCACCGTCCCCTCGGCAGTCTCGACCAGCTCCTCCAGGGCCTCGCTGCCCTTCTCGGCCGGCTGTCCGGGGAGGACCGCCACGAGGACGTGCTGATCGCCGCTGGAGGCCGAGCGCTGCCCCGGCTGCAGGACCAGGAAGCGCTCCTCGTCCCACTCCCCGAAGGCCAGGTCGCGCAGCATGCTGGTATCGCCGTCAAGCGCCTCGTGCTGCCAGCCGAGGTTCTCGGCGACGCCCTCGGCGAAGCGGCGGCACTCATCGACCTCGCCGCAGCCGGTGTCGATCACCGCCACCCGAGTGTAGTTGCGCTTCCAGCTCCCAAGGAACTGCAGGATCTCGGCGGCGGAGCGTTCGCCGTACGCCTCCGCCAGCTCGGCGAAGTCTGGGTGGTCTCGGGCGTCGTGGGTCCAGCTTCGCAGCCGCCCGGTCTGATCCAGTCCCATCTTGTGCGTGAACCAGCCGGGGGTGATGTAGTAGGTGCCGGGATGGCGCCGGAACTGCCGGCGGTACTCCTCCCGCGAGCCCAGGAAGAGCGTCAGACAGTCGTGCACTCTGGGGATGACTACGGTGATGCCGCTGGCAATCAGACCCGCGGTGCCGCGGCCGCACAGGCCGTAGGCGAGGGCCACTGCGTCATAGCCGGCCTGGGCCGCGCGGTCGATGCCCCGTTGGAGGGTCTCGCGCAGCGTGGCGGGCGTCTCGTGCAGGCCCGCCTGGAGGGCCTCGAAGTCAACCTGATGCGGGCTGTCGCGAACCACCGACTGCAGCTCCGGCTCGAAGACGCCGCAGCCGAGGATCAGTATCTTCATGGTGGGGTTTCTCTCGCACAGATGCGGACTCACTGACTGCGTGCAGTCTAACGGAAGACACCGTCGGGCGCAAGACCAGGGCGCAACACCGGCGGCCCGGCCCACGCGCGCAGTCGGCCCGCATCCGCCGGTGACTACCACGCCGGTCACGGCGCAGTTGCGCGCGGCTTTGGTCCCGCGCCTGACCCCGCGCAGCAGTCCGGATCAGACGAGTGCGAGGAGGGACTTTCCGGGGGCGCGGCTGAACAGTGTGCATCTTTTCCGGTTTTGTGGTAGCATGTTCGGCTAATTGGGCACG
>JBNGDZ010000588.1:0-2998 GCA_049975765.1 Armatimonadota bacterium | reverse complement strand
GCGCGGTGCTGATCATCGACGACTACGCCAGCGAGGAGCGGGTGTCCGAGCGGGAGGCCGGCTCCGGCATCGTGCAGCGGGTCGATGACATCCAGCCGGGGGCCTACTACAAGCTGACCTGCTGGGCGAACTGCCGGGAGCGCTCCAGGGACAACGCCGCGTGGCTGCAGCTTCGCTTTAGGCCCTCCAACGAGATGGCGAATACGCATCTGAACTCGCCCGTCGGCCAGTGGCAGCAGTTCACCGCCATCGCCCAGGCTCCTGAGGGCACCACGCACGCGGAGGTCTACATCAAGACCCTGCACATGGGGAGCTGCCGCTACCTGGTGGATGACTTCGACCTGCACGTGCTCACCGCCGACCCTCAGGACCAGCGGCTGGCGCTGCTGCCCTTCGGCAGCGAGGGGATCGCGCCCGAGCAGGTGCATGAGCCCAACCTGCACACGCCCATCGTGACCGGCGGCGAGCCCGCCGCGCACATCGTGACCCCCGACGACAAGCAGTGGCACGACATCGGCATCCGCCTGGCCGAGCAGATCCAGGGGCGGACGGGAGCGAAGCTCGACGTGCTGACCAGCCAGGGTCGCGAGTGGGGGCCGCTGCGCTCGGAGCAGACCACCATCGCCATCGGCCACCTGGCCAACAACTTCGTGGTCGAGCGCCTCTGGCTGCAGCGCTACCAGGAGGTGAATGCTCGACGGCCCGGTCCGGGCGAGTACATCCTGCAGACCATCCCGGAGTCCTACGACTGCCCGCGGGGCAAGAACGTGCTGCTCATCGGCGCCTCGGACCTCCAGGGCGCCGAGCGGGGGATGCAGCGCCTTCTGGAGCTGCTTGGCGAGCCGCAGGGCGACATGGC
Source organism: Armatimonadota bacterium (assembly GCA_049975765.1). Lineage (GTDB taxonomy): Bacteria > Armatimonadota > Zipacnadia > Zipacnadales > UBA5352 > JAYENL01. The sequence goes on along the minus strand of JBNGDZ010000588.1, from coordinate 2,139 downwards.
TATCGACGAGTGGGTGCTGGAGGTCTCCGGGGTCGAGCACCTCAGCGACGAGCAGCGCGACAAGCTGGTGAGCCGGGAGCTGAGCAAGTTCTGGCTTAAGGACTTCCACTCGGCGGTCCGCAACTACCGCGACACCGGCGATCCGGCCTGGGCGGAGCGGGCGCGCTTCATCCTTCGGAAGATCAACGAGCGCTACCTGCAGTTCGCCCACGATCCTGACGTGCTGAAGTACTGGCCGGAGCCCACCGCGGCCGGCACCCACCGCATCTACTGGCCGGAGGAGACCTCCTCGGACTGGATCGGCACCATGTGGGACTTCTTTGAGGAGGTGCCGGTGCTGACCGAGGAGGATCGCTGGCGGGGCGCCAACTCCATGCTCAACGCCCTTCATGACCTGCCGCGCCACGTCTCCGCCTACGGCATGTTCGCCGACCCGGAGACCACCTGGCCGGTGGTCTTCAACCACTCCACCTTCCCGCTGATCGGCATGTACTACCTCGCCCGGCACTTCGATCGCTTCTATCCGGACGTGGACACGAGCCGCATCGACGACTATCTGCACCGCTGCGCGAACTGCTTCAACAACCAGAAGCTGTCCTTCAAGCCCACCGAGGACGCCACCGGCTACTTCTCCATCGTCCCGCGGCACACCATCAACTACACGCTCAGCGAGGGCGACTACTCCTACTTCGACGACGGCCACGTTCGCATGCTGGCCGACTATACTGTCGGCATCTGCGACAACACCGGCGATCCCGGGAACTTCGGGGACTCCGGCTACGGCCACGGCACCTACACTCGCAACCTGGACTGGGCGCTGTGGCACTACGATGACCCCAGGCTCCAGTGGTGGCTCGAGCGCGTGGAGCGCGAGGACTGGAGGAACCCCTTCACCGCTGTGCTGCAGTCCGAGCCGTGGGAGGAGATCGCCGGTGTGACGCCCTTCCCACTGACGCAGGCCATCTACGACTGGACCACCGAGACGCCCGCCTACGGTCCGGCGCTGATGCCTCCCAACGTACCCCGGGAGAAGTGCTTCGACAAGATCGCCTTCCGCGAGAGCCTGCAGCCGGACGCCCAGTATTTCCTGCTCGACGGATACGCCCGCGGCGGGCATCTGCACTACGATGGCAACGCCATCACGAAGTTCTTCGCCGACGGCGAGGACTGGCTGATGGATGGCGACTATCTGGTGCGCAACACCACCGACCACACCATGCTCTCAGTGGTACGCGACGGGCGCTGTGAGGAGGTGGAGCCGCCGTGCGCCGCGCTGGAGCACCTCGCCGACAGCCCGGAGATGGCCATGACGCAGACGGCGGTCTACGGCTACAACGGCATCGACTGGCGGCGCAACATCTTCTGGCTCAAGGGCGGTCCGGTGGTCCTGCTCGATCACTGCACCGCAGCAGAGCCCGGCGACTACTCGCTGGAGTGCATCTTCAAGATGATCGACGAGGGCGAGATCGGCGGCGATGGCCTACGCGTCTTCTCGCTTACCCGCCAGGCGGCGGTGACGCGGGGCCTCACGGTCGTCGAGGAGCCCGCGGCGGGCGTGGGCGCCGCCGTTCGCTTCGAGGGCCGGGAGTCCGAGCTGAGCTTCCCGCTGGCGATTCCGGAGGGGGAGTACCGCGCCAACGTCATCGGCCTCGGGCTCGACAGCGGCACCGACAGCTTCTACCTGTCGGTCGACGAGGGCGATCCGGTGGCCATCCACCTGCCCCTGGGGCAGTTCGGGCGGCCCTACGACAGCGGCGTGAACCCCAAGTCCGGACCCATGCCGAAGATCGCGGTTCCCAGCGACGGCGCGCATCTGGTGCGCATCTGGCCGCGGGAGGCGCCGGGGGTGCTGCTCGACCGGGTGGAGTTCGTCTCCGGGGAGGGTGAGGTGGTGGCGGCCATGGAGGCCGAGGACGCTCGCGAGGTCGAGACCGCCGAGGTGGTCCGACCTCCCGACAGGGCTTTCCACCTGCGCAACTGCGGCCACAGCCGGCTGGTGCAGAGCACGCGCATCAACCACGCGCGTATCCCTATCCGCTACGTCCATCACACGTTCGGCGGCAAGCTTGCAGCGGGCGATGTGATCGGCAACCTGGCGCTGTTCTTCAACACCCGCGGCGACCGCGAGGACAACTGGGA
>JBNGDZ010000587.1:0-3008 GCA_049975765.1 Armatimonadota bacterium | reverse complement strand
TCATGATCTCGCACAGGCGCTCGTCATCGACGGCCTCCACCACGTCGGGATCGAGCGCCTCTCGCAGGCGTTCGGCGCGCGCCGCGGCGCGCAGATCGTCCTCAACGCCCTCCACGATCAGCAGCCTGCTGGCCTTCAGCGGCTCCATGATAGCGTCAGCTCCCGGCCTCGTTCTCATCCTGCCGGTCCAGCCGCCAGGGTCGGCGGATGCGGAAGGGGTTCTCGAAGGTGTTCTCGATGGCCCCCCGCTCCTCAAGATGGATCATGCAGGCCCTCATGCACCCGCGGCTGCCACAGATCGCCGACGGATGGTGGTAGCTCTCCCAGGCGCGCGAGGAGTAGGGCACCTCGTTCATCGCGAAGGTGAAGGGCCCTGAACCGGCGTACGAGAGCATCTCGCTTCGAGCCTCGCCCCGCGGCTCTGAGACCAGCCGGTCCACGTACTTCGACACGTGCTCGGGGAGGAATGGACTGTACTGCGGTGTGCCGACCTGATAGACCGCCGCGCAGCGATCTTCATCCAGCTCCCCCCACTCCAGCTCGTGTCCGGCGATGGTGACCTTCACGGAGCTGTCGGCGCTGATGGCGTCGCCAGGACACTCCTGCACGCATCGCATGCAGCGGTCGCACAGCGGCTCTCCCTCGTAGATGCGATCGGGCTCCAGCGGCGCGTCGGTGATGATGAATGCGAAGCGCTGCCGGGGGCCGAAGCGCGGGGTCAGGAAGACCTTGCTCCAGCCGATCTCGCCCATCCCGCAGATGTAGGCGGCGATGCGGAAGTGCAGAAAGACGTCGGGCCTGGGGTAGCCCTCCCGGACCGGCTCGCCAACGCCACAGCCCATGCGCACGGAGGTGTTCTGATACAGCACCGCCTCGTAGCCGGAGTCCTCCAGGAAGTCGCCGACCTCACGGAGCGCGATGGGGGCGTAGACGTCGTTGATGTTGGCGTAGCCCATGGCGGGGTAGGCCGCGAAGAAGGTGCCCTCCTCGATGCCGCGCAGCAGTCCACGGTGCACGCGGAAGCCCAGGCCGATGATGCAGGTGGCCTCGGGGAAGATGTAGCGCGGATCGTTCTGCAGCGGTGCTCCCTCGAAGCGCTCGATGTCGCCGATCCCCACGATGTCGGCGCCGCTGGCGAGCGCGCAGCGTTTCACCTGCTCCGACGTGAGCATCGAATCTCTCCTCCGGTGAGCCTTACGGCTGCGGGTGCTTGATGCGCAGGTACTCCTCCAGGTCCGGTCGGTCGTACTCCGACTGCCAGCTCAGCAGCGGCGGCGTGTAGGGCGGCCCGCCCTGCCCGTCAATGCGGGCGATGTCGGCCCAGGTGTCCTCACCAAGGTTGGGGTCGCCATCCAGCGCGGACATCACGTAGATGGCGTCGTTCATGCCGAACAGCGCGCCGGCCACCGAGCCTCGGAGCATCCCCCGCGGGCCGCCATAGAACGCGGCATTGTGCGGAACCACCTGCACCAGGAGCCGGTTGGTGGTGGCCCAGTCGCTCAGGTATCGCCGATACGGCTGCGGGTCGTCGGCGTGCAGCGCGGCGAAGACCACGGCCTTGCGGAAGGTCCCGGGATCACGCTGCTCGGCGACGACGCGGTCGGCGAGTCTGATCAGCGCCTGCCTGAGCTCCTCGTGCCCGGTCAGGTCATAGTAGTCCATCAGCGCGTGCGCGGCCCCGAAGGTCCAGAAGAACATGCTCGAGCCGTTGACGTCCCGCTCCTGCGACCGGCAGATGACCTCCGGGAAGTCCACGTTCGGCGAGATGCACAGCCCCTCGTCCACGATGAAGCAGGGCACGTAGCGCTCCAGGATCGACGCCACCTCGTCGCTGCCGGTCATCTCCCACCAGGTCATCAGCCCCTGCAGGCGGCCGCTGTGGGCGGCATGGATGCTGACATCCCGCTCGGAGTTGACCTGGTCGTAGAGGAACTGGGCGAAGTCACGCGAGCGGGCCTCGCCGGAGAGGTAGTGGTGGTAGCGGAACTCCGAGTGCGTCGTCTGGCGCTCCTCGTGGTTGCCGTCGCTCCAGTGCTGGACACCGTGTCGCGTGCCGCGGCCGAGCCAGTTGCCGGCGTGGCGCATGTCCACATCGCGAACGTGCCGGGCCATGGCCTCGCAGAAGAAGAACATCTCCCGGTCGCCGGTGCGCAGATACTGGTTCTGGATGAACAGCCCCGGCAGGCCCTCCGTGTTGGTCCATCCCCAGCGGCCATTGTCATAGGCCCACTCGACGGGGGGAGCGTAGTCAAGCTGGCGCAGACCGCTGACGTCGATCTCCTCGTAGTCCTCCGGCGGATCCACCAGCAGTTCGGCAAGCTCGTCGGGCGGCACGATCCAGCCGTAGCCGCCCTTGTAGTAGTGCTGCACGTCCCCGTAGTCCCAGCAGCCGTACCAGCCCCACAGCCTCTGATGGTGCATCCAGAAGCGGGCGAAGTGATCCAGGTTCGCCTCCAGTCGGGCGAACCCCGGGGCGCCGGGCCGCGGCTGGGCCGGGATGACCTCGGTGTCGAGGTACCAGTCCGCGCCGCAGTAGAGCAGAGGGCGGCGCTGGAAGTCGCCGGCGATCGCGTCCACCGTGTCGGCATCGATGTCGGGCCCGTGGAAGTAGAGCAGCAGCTCGTGGGTCTTGGTGACTCCCACGAAGGGGTCGTTGGGGTAGTAGGTGTTCTGCACCCAGTCGCTGTTGGCCGAGACGGACTCGCCCTGGCTGCGATGCGGGTAGTTGGAGTAGCGCCGCACGTCCATCAGCGGCAGGTCCTCAGGCCAGAAGTACGCGACCATCCGCCGGCCCTCGATGTCGGCGAGCAGCTCATTGGGGAACTGCTGCCACATGTCGCGCATGACCACTGTCACGCCCCCGTCGGGGCCGGAGAGGTCGAGCCACCCCCGCGAGCGTCCGTTCGCCTCGTCGACGCGCAGGAAGCGCTCGCCGTCGCGCTGGCTCCACGCCTGGTAGCCCAGGTGGCTGTGCTGGCGCAGGCCGGCCCGCCGCCCGCCCTGCAGGG
>JBNGDZ010000586.1:2366-3010 GCA_049975765.1 Armatimonadota bacterium | reverse complement strand
GGCCGATGGCGTCCACGGCGCGATTCGCCGCCCACTCGCTGTAGTCCGGGTCGCCTCCGCGCACCCACTCGAAGTCCTCCGGCAGTTCGGGGAAGTCCGGGTCGAGCATGAAGTGCCCGACGGGTGGCGCGGAGTGCGTCTGGGTGGCGTGGACCATGACGGCGTCGGGCTCCAGGCCGAAGACGCTCTGCGCCCGGTCGCGGATGAAGGCCGTCCACTCCTCGGTGATGATAGTCACGTCGAGCGCGAGGATGCACAGGCGAGCCTCGCACGTCTCCAGCACCAGCGCCCTGGCGTGGAGCGGGTCAAGCGCCAGCCGGGCGGGGCGGTAATAGCCCACCGCCCCTGCCAGGTGCGTCCCGGCCTCGGGGGTGATATCGACCTGCGCCGCTCCTGCCCGCAGCTTCGCCGCCTCGCTCATCGTCGCACCTCGCCGGCCTGCAACCTGGTTGCGCACGCGTTTCGACTTCGGGCGACCGCCCCTCAGCGGTCGAACCAGATGTCCACCGTGATGTCCTCCTCGAAGGGTATGCCGATCCCCTCTGCGTAGCGCCAGCCGGGCGGCTGCGTGAAGGTCGCGGTGGACACCTGTGACGAGGCCCTGCGGCCGTCGGCAAGCTCAAGCTCGATCCAGAAGCGCCGCA
>JBNGDZ010000586.1:0-2356 GCA_049975765.1 Armatimonadota bacterium | reverse complement strand
AAGTAGTCGTGGCGCGGGTTCCTGAGGACGAAGCGGTTGCGGATTCCCAGGCTGTCGATGGCCTCTTGCGTCAGCGGCACGGAGACGTTCTCCTCCCAGAGGTTCTCGGTCTCGTTGCCCCCGGCGGGCGCCATGTTGCCCAGCTCCACCCCGTTGAGGACCGCGAAGGACCCGTAGTCGTCCCCGGTTCCCGACAGGCCGATGCCATCGTAGTGCAGCCAGCCTCGCCGGGCCGAGCGCAGGTCCTCGACGGTGAGGCCCTCGACCATGTACGGTCCCGGCTCGCGCCTGTACGCAGCGCCACTGCCCTCCAGCACGCGGTTGAGCACGGGCTGGAGGGTCTCGATGCGCACGTCGGCCGCGCAGGCCCAGTCGCCGCTGGTGTCGTCGTCCGGACCCGGGTCCACGATCAGTTTCGGGGTGATGGTCTGCCCCGCCCACGCCGAGAGGTCGCCCTCGATCTCCAGCCACTCGTGCTCGGTGACCGTCCGCTCGCCGATGACTGTCTCCTCGCCATCCTCATCGACCACGACGAGCCTGTAGAGGATGCCGTCACCGAGGTCGCTGCCGTCGCCCTTGCCGACCCATGCGCGCATGGCCGCCGGCGGCTCCTCCGGCAGCGTTACCTGCGGCCACTCCACCCAGGTGTAGCCCGTGGCGCCGACCCACGGCGGATGCATCTGCAGACCGTCCTTTGTCTCGCCGCCGCAGGTCCGTTCGCCCGCGTGGACGCTCGCGCGCGTCTCGCCAAAGTCCGTGGTCTCCCCCTCGCCACGCAGCCTCATGCCGGCCCGCCACCGTGCGGGCATGGGTACAAGCTCCACGGGCTCGCGGATCACCTGCATGCCGCGCTCCACGGTGTCCGTGAGACCGGCCGCGCTGAGCTCCACGACCAGCATCTCGGCCTCCTCGCGCTCGGGCACGCCCAGGTCGAAGCCGACCACGGTGGGCTGTTCCGGCTGCACGGTCAGTCGCCTGGTCTCGCCACGCAGGCTGACCGCGAACTCCTGCGCCTCCGCGAGGTTGCTCTTCAGTGTGACGTTGACCGTGTTGCCGTCCAGCGCGACCTGTGCCCGTGCCAGCGGGGCCACCGTGAAGTCGATCCACCGGCCCTCCCGCTGCTCCCAGACGCGATCGCCCTCCTCCGCGTCTGCCGGGGTGGTCACCTCGTGCGCCTGCTCGCCGCGGACCGTGACGGTCTCTCCCGCGATGACGCGCGTGCGGTCGCAGGCCAGCTCCGGCTCCTCGATCGGCCCTCCGCTGAGCATGTAGCTGAAGGCACCCTCGACGGGCATCACGTAGGTCAGGCCTCGCGCGCGACGGACCTCGGCCGGCCCGAGCTCGTTCCGGTCGGCGTCCAGCGCCACGGCCTCGGAGGCCTGGATGTCGAAGCCGCACTCGGCCCCATGGTAGGGGATGATCTCGTAGCGGCCGTCGTCGAGGATACGGCAGATGCCAATGCCGTTGCCGGCGGCGCGCTCGAAGCGCGTGAAGCGGCCGCGGCCGTCAACGAACAGGTAGGCGGGCGTTGCCGCGTAGTCGGTGCGGTGACCATCCACCTCGGCCGAGCGCACCTCGACTTCCCCGTCGTCGGTCCAGCCCATGTAGCCGTTCGGGGGCAGGTCGATCTCGCGCCCGAAGGCCGTCACCTGCATGGGCTCGGTCCGCGAGCCGTTGGCTGCGGTGACCGTCCCGTCATCGTAGCGGGTGACCACCTGAGAGCGGCGGTAGGCGCCGCCGGCCACCGCCTTGGTGGTGGGCAAGAGCTCACCGTCGGCGTTGGCGTAGAGGATCTCCGTCGGGTCGGCCTGCGCGTAGCGGGAGTGGAGCTGCTGGAGCATGTAGTAGCTGCGCAGAGCCTTATCGTAGCCGCCCTCGAAGGTCAGAAAGCCGGTGTGTCCGAAGGCCACGGTTGCGGCGAGGAAGCGGTCGATGGAGGCGTCCACTTCCTCCCGCGTGCGGCCGAGGCTCTGGTTTCTGCCGAAGAACATCCCGGTGTTGCCCATGCCGAAGCTGGTGCAGCGGTTGTGCATGCGGCGCAGGTCGAAGTCAACCAGCCAGGGGTTGTTGGCCGGGTCGTAGGGCTGGTCCTGGCCGTAGTTGCCGTCGGTGAGGCCCACGTACATCCAGTGCATGCCGCCCTCTGAGTAGACCGGTCCTCCCCAGGCGGCCTTCTGCAGCAGCATGATCTCCCCGTAGTTGTAGAACGTGGCGCCGAAGGTCCCGGCGCCGGGCACGCGCGCGTCGTAGTCCTCCCGGTGCCAGGGCGCGACGGCGGTATGCACGTCGCAGTATGCGGTCGAGAAGTGGAACTTCTCCTCGATCCGCGGCGCGAGCATCTCGCAGAACTCCACGG
>JBNGDZ010000585.1:0-3016 GCA_049975765.1 Armatimonadota bacterium | reverse complement strand
GGGCGACATGCCATGGTAGCGCAGGCCGCCGGCGTGGATGGGCGCTGGGATGAACTTGTGGCCCAGCGTGTACATCTTCAGCAGCGGCGTGAGCTCGGCGGTATCGCCGAAGTCGTAGTGGTAGATGCCCCGCGAGAGGGTTGGGCAGGCGGTGGGCTCGGTGGCGATGATCTGCGTATCGCGCTTACCGTCAAGCTTGTCCCTCACGAACGGGAATGAGATCCCCGCGAAGTTGGAGCCGCCCCCGACGTTCCCGACCACGATGTCCGGGTAATCGCCCGCGATCTCGAACTGCTTCTTCGCCTCCAGGCCCACGATCGTCTGGTGCAGCAGGACATGGTTGAGAACGCTGCCGAGCGAGTACTTCGCGTCGTCGGCCTGCGCGGCCACCTCAACGGCCTCGGAGATGGCGATGCCGAGGCTGCCGGGGCTGTCGGGGTCCTCGGCGAGGATGGACCTGCCGGCCTCCGTCCGGTCGCTGGGGGAGGGGTAGCACTCGGCGCCCCACACGTGCATGAGCAGCCGCCGGTAGGGCTTCTGCTCGTAGCTGATCTTCACCATGTAGACCTCCGCCTGCAGGTCGAACATGGAGCACGCGAAGGACAGGGCGCTGCCCCACTGGCCGGCGCCGGTCTCGGTGATGATCCGCTCGACACCCTCCTGCTTGTTGTAGTAGGCCTGTGCTACGGCGGTGTTCGGCTTATGGCTGCCGGGCGGGCTGAAGGCCTCGTTCTTGTAGTAGATGCGCGCCGGCGTGCCCAGATGCTCCTCCAGGCGATAGGCTCGGAAGAGCGGCGACGGCCGCCAGAGCCTGTAGACGTCCATCACGTCGTCGGGGATGTCGATCCATGGCTCCATCGACATCTCCTGCTCGATCAGCGACATGGGGAAGATCGGCGCCAGGTCATCCGGAGCCAGCGGCTCGCCCGTTGCGGGGTTAAGCGGCGGTTGCAGCGGCGCCGGCAGGTCGGGGTTGATGTTGTACCACGCCTGCGGCAGGTCCCTCTCGGACAGGAAGATCTTGGTGTCGTCCATCGATTCGCCCTCCCGTGCAGATGTGTGTGCCGTCCGTCTCTCTCCGCGAGGGGTGACCACACGCGTACAAACGCCCACGGCGCCGGCAGCGCGTGCCCGCGTCGAGCAATAGGCAGCTTTCGCGACCTCGCAGGCCCGTTTCGCCGCTCGCGCCGGCAGTTCCTCCTTTGCCCGTGACCGGGAGCCGGCAGCATCCGGATTCATGTGCCTGTCTTCTGCGTTGACGCCGGCGGCGCCGGTGGAGGGGCCGCCTGAGGGCGCTCACAGGAGCGCACGAAGCCGGCCCACGGACTACAGGCGGAGTGCCGCAATCCGGTGCCTCGGATGGAACCGCCGGGCCGGCCTCGGCACAGAGAGCAGCCGTGCTGCCACCGGGAGCCACGTCCGCTTGCCGCGGGCGGCGGATTGTGCTATCGTTGCCGAAGCTGACCGATAGCGCGCGATGCCACGGGAAGACGGTGCGAGTCCGTCGCTGCCCCGCAACTGTGACCGGCCGCCCCGGCGGCCGCCAGCCAGATACCGACACGCGCGCCACGGATCATCCCGCGAGGGCGGACGGTGACCGTCACGGCTCCGCACGGCCCCGCGTGCAGCGCGGGGTCGCACCGGTTCTGGGCCGCCAGGATCGGCTCGGGCCGCCGACCGCGCGAGGAAGCGACTGACGCCATGCGCGCGCTCATCTATCTTCTACTCCCCCCGCTGCTGCCCGCGACGCTTGTGGCATGCGCGGGCTGCCGCAGCGCTCCCGTCGGCAGCGCCAGGCCGGTGGAGCCACCGCAGGCCGCTTCGGAGGCACTCGAGGCCGATGAGTGGCCCCGGACCTTCACCGATGACCTGGGCGCCGACGTGACCCTCCCCGCGCCCCCGCGGCGGGTGGTCAGCCTGGCTCCGGGCTTCACCGAGGCCATCTTCGCCATGGGGGCCGAGGACCGCCTCGTGGGCCGCAGCGACTTCTGCTACTTCCCGCCTCAGGCGCTGGAGCTGCCATCGGTCGGGGGCACGGTCAGCCCCAGCATCGAGAGGATCGTCGGCCTGGAGCCGGACCTGGTGCTGGTGATCCGCGGGACGCCGACGGATGTCGTCCGGAGCCTGCGGGATGCCGGCGTGCCGGTCATCGCGCGCACCCTCCGGGACGTGGATGAGGTCATCGCGGCGATACGCGACCTGGGCCGCTACCTGGGGATCGAGGATCGCGCCGACGCGGTGGCCGACGAGCTTGAGGCGCGGCGCGATGCCGTGGCGGAGCGCTCGGCGGAGGTCGTGGCGGAGGGCCGACGGCCAAGGGTGCTCTTCGTCGTGGAGGTCGAGCCGGTCTTCGCTGCCGGGCCGGGCTCATTCGTCGATGACATGATACGGATCGCGGGCGGGGTGAACGCCGCGGCCGAGGCCGTGGGTGAGAGCGGCAGCCCCTGGCCGCAGCTTTCGCTGGAGGCAGTGGTCAACGCCGATCCCGACGCCATCGTGGCCTCCCTGGAGGGACATGTGGATGAGCCCGGCGGCGCGCTGCAGATGCTGCGGCAGCGCACCGGCTGGCGGGAGCTGGCGGCGGTGCGCGAGGGCCGCGTCTTCGACACCGATCCCGACCTGATGGTCCGCGCCGGCCCGCGGCTCATCGACGGCCTGGAGCGCCTGGCCCGGATCATCCACGGCGTGGCCCTGAGGGGGGCTGAGGATGGCTGAGGCGGTGCTGGAGGCCCGCGAGCTGCGGTGCGGCTACGAGGAGCGTGAGGTGATCAGGGGGCTGACCATGCAGCTCCACGAGGGCGAGCTCGCGGGGCTCATCGGGCCGAACGGGGCCGGAAAGACCACGCTGCTGCGGGCGCTTGCCGGCAGGATGGTGCCCACTGCAGGCGCGGTCCTGCTGGAGGGCGTGCCCATCGGGAAGCGCTCGCGTCGAGAGGTGGCGCGCATGCTGGCGGTCGTGCCGCAGATGTCCTCGCCACCGTTTGAGTTCACCGTTCGCGAGGTCGTGGCCATGGGG
>JBNGDZ010000584.1:0-3024 GCA_049975765.1 Armatimonadota bacterium | reverse complement strand
GGCGCCCCCGCCTGCGCGCCGTTTAGGCCTGCGCAAAGCTCTCTACCGGGCGGGGGCAAAACCTTGGGAGACCTCTGGTCTCGCCTTCTCGCCACGCTCGCGGGCCTCACCGGGCGCTCCGCGCCCGGTCCCCCCTCCACGGTATGCGCCCTACACCCTCCGCCGGGGCGTATCGGAGGGCCTTAGCGGCACAGGAGCCGCTCGTAGAGTGCCTCCACTGCCCCCACGAAGCGCTCGTGCGTGAACTGCAGAGCGTGCCGGCGTCCGGCCTCGCCCATCCGACGAAGCAGCGCCGGATCGTCGGCGAGACGAGTCACCGCCGCGGCCAGCGCGGCATACCGGCCCGGCGGCACCAGCAGGCCGGTCTCGCCATCGATCACAGCCTCCGGCGCGCCGTTGACGCGCGTCCCCACCACCGGCAGGCCCATCGCCGACGCCTCCAGTGAGGCGATTCCAAAGGGCTCCCACGCCGAGGACATCGCGAACAGATCGCAGGCCCGGAGGAGCCTGGGGACGTCTCGCCGCGGGCCTACCAGCCGAACCCGGTCCGCCAGATTGAGCCTGTCCACGCGCTCGCGCACACGGTGCTCCAGCGGCCCGCCTCCCACGATCAGCCAGTGCACGTGCGGGCGGAACGGTGCCACCAGCGCCGCAGCTCTGATCAGCGTTTCGGGGTCCTTCTGGGGCGCCAGACGCATGACGGACCCCACCACGACGGCGTCCCGGGGCAGCCGCAACTCCCTTCGCACCAGGTGCCGCGACCGGGCATCGCCGGGACGGAATCGGTCGGGGTCGATGGATGGCCAGATGACCTCGTACATCCCCGGCGAGCCCACGCCGTGGGCCAGTCCCTCATCGCGGATGGCCGCCGAGCAGGCGATCAGCGCGTCGTACCACTCTGTGATCAGTCGCGCCTCCAGCGCCAGCAGAAGGGAGGCGCCGCCGGCAGTGATACTGCCGTCATTGCGTCGCCCCCCTTGCGCCTTCGGGCGCTCTCCTGCATTCAGCGATACCGGGGCAGCAGCGTTCGGCGCTCGGACGATGGACGCGCTCGTCGTGGTGCGAGCCGGGTGCCACTCCCAGCCCCACAGATGCGCGACGGCGACGGGCACCGGCGCGATCTGGGCCGCCAGCGGCAGCAGCAGCTTGGGCTTCGAGCCGTGCGTGTGCACGATCTGCGGACGATGCGCGCACATGAGCTCGGCGAGCTCCCATGTGGCCTGAAGGTCTCGAAGTGGGCTGATGGTCCGGCCCAGGTGCGGGATCGGGAGCAGCTCGATACCACGGTGGCGGACCTCGTCAGCCAGGCTGCCCTCCGCGCCGGCGCCGGGGCCCGCCGCCAGCACGACCGAGTAGCGGGCAGGGTCAAGGCGCTCGGCGAGCGTCATCGCCATCAGCGTGGCGCCACCCAGCGAGAGGTGCTGAATCACCTGCATCACTCGCACACGCTTGTCGCTCACGACGACCTCCCCGACCGGTGGTGACCGGTGGGGCAGTCTTCACGCGTGCGGGCGCCGGGACCTCCAGGCGGAAGGACAAACATCGCGATGGCGCGAACTCGGCACCTGGGGGGAGAGCCTGCACCGGTGCACCACCGGGGAGTGTGAGCGATGCCGGACGACCGCCCGGACCTGTTGGAGCTACTGCGCGACCCCCCGTCCGCATACCGCCCGTTGATGTTCTGGCTGCTCAACGGCCGGCTCACGCCCGACCGCATCCGCGAGCAGATGCGGCAGATGCACGACCATGGCTGCGGCGGGTTCTTCCTGCACCCGATGGGGGAGAGCTTCCGCCTCGGTGACTTCATCGAGGGGATCGAGCCGCCCTATCTCTCGAAGGAGTACTTCGAGATGGTTCGCGTTGCAGTGGAGGAGGCCGACCGGCTGGGCATCTACGCCTGGCTCTATGACGAGGGCGGCTGGCCGAGCGGCCACGCCCAGGGAAGGGTGGTGGAGGGTCACCCGGACCTGCGCGGCCGGGTGCTGCGCGTTGACGGTAGCGGTGAGGTCGTAGCCGAGGTGACGCTCGGAGGCAGGACCCTGCGCTTCACCGAGGACGTGGGCGGCTACCCGGTGGACACACTCAACCCGGATGCCACCGAGCGCTTCATCCAGCTCACCCATGAGCGCTACGCCGACGCCGTCGGGGAATACTTCGGCGGCACCATCCCGGGCATCTTCACTGACGAGGTGGCCGTGGGCGGCGAGGTCGGCGGCGACGAGGTGCCCTGGACGTCCGGCATGTTGGAGGCCTTCGAGGGCCGGCGAGGCTTCGACCTCAGGCCCTGGCTGCCGGTGCTCTTCTCCGACGACGCCCTGGGCCTGGAGCTGGCAGAGCAGTTCTCGGAGGAGGAGATCGCCGCCGTCCGCTGCGAGTTCAGTGAGCTGTGGACTGACCTGTTCGAGGAGGCCTACTTCCTGCCGATCAACCGCTGGTGCGCCGAGCATGACCTCACCCACACCGGCCATGTCGGGGGCGAGGACGCCCTGCCGTCACACCGGCGGGGCTTCGGGCACTTCTTCAAGACCGCCGGTGCGCTGCACGCCCCCGGCATCGATGCCATCTGGCGGCAGGTCTTCCCCGGCCAGGGCAACTTCAGCTTCCCGCAGCTTGCGGCGTCCGCGCTGGCGCTGCAGCCCGAGCCCGGCCCGGCGCAGCCCCCGTGGCGAGGGCTGGTGCTGAGCGAGAGCTTCGCGGTCTACGGCTACTCGCTGACGCCGCAGCAGATGCGCTGGGTCGCTGACTATCAGCTTCTGCGCGGCGTCAACTCCATCGCGCCCATGGCGCTGTACTATGACACCTCCCGCGGGCGGTTCATCGGCACCATGAGCCATCTGGGGGAGGGCAACCCGCTGTGGGGCAGCTTCTCCTCCTTCGCGGATCACTGCGGCACCGTCAGCGCCGCCATCCGTGAGAGCCGGCCTATGGCGGACGTGGCGGTCTACTACCCTATCGAGGCCGCGTGGCTTAGGGGCGAGGCGATGGACAACGCATGGGAGTCGCTGCGGGAGGTGTGCGGTGCCC
>JBNGDZ010000583.1:0-3026 GCA_049975765.1 Armatimonadota bacterium | reverse complement strand
CCTCGGGCTCATCGACCGCGCGAGCGGCCTCCTGCTGCGCCGCCTCCAACTCCTCGCGGGTGGTGCCGACCTCCTTCAGGCCCACCAGCTCCCCGTCGAAGTCCTCGACGAACTCCTTAGGCACCACGAACCCGACCATGCCGCGCTTGCCCAGCGTGCGCAGGAACTCCGTCAGCGAGACCTCCACCTCCCGGCGGGCGAGCTTGTACTCCGAGCAAAGCTCGCGGATGATCTCGTCGACGGTGTTCTCACCGTCACAGAGGTCCCACACGCGCGTCCCCACCTCGTCGAGCACCACCGGCCGGCTCTTGGGGACGAAGAACAGGAAGCCCATGGCCCGGCTGAAGAGGTCCTGGCCGCGCGGGATGATGACCTCCACGAAGTCCTCGTCGTTGATGCGCCACTTGAGCCTGGGATTGCGCACCGGGCGGGCCTCAAAGGCCTGGTCGCGGGAGAGGGGCATCTGCTTCTTCCGCAGTCCCACCCGCTCCAGCAGGCCGGTTACGAATGAGGGCAATCTCACGACACTACCTCCTCGACATCCTCGCGATCCCGGACGGCGTAGCGGACCGGGACCGCCCTCGCGTTCCTCTCGACCCCGCGGCGCAGAGTCAGCATCGCAACCTCCGGCCGGCAGCAGAACCGTGCCCGCGTTGCGGAGGCCACCCCGCGACTGACGTAGGCCAGCACCCCGCCGGCTTCCAGCAGTCCTGACGCCCGCCGCCGATCGCGCCACACCGGCGCCCAGGGTGCACCTATGCCGGGGATCTGAATCTGACCTCCATGGGTGTGGCCGCACAGCACCAGGTCCGCATCGGCGACGGCCGGATCATCAAGTATGTCCGGCGTGTGCGCCAAGAGCAGCACCAAATCCGCGTCGCCGGTGCCCTGCAGCGCACGCCGGGCATCGTCGCGTCCGAAGGCGTACTCGTCCACGCCGGCCACCGCGATGCAGGCGCCATCGACCGCCACGGTCCGGCTCTCGTTCGCCAGCAGCTCGATGCCCAGCTCCCGTACGGCGGCGCGCAGCTCCCGGATGTCCTCCGCCGATGCCTCCATGCACCTGAAGGGGTCCTCGTGCGCCCGATCGTGATTCCCGGGCGCGGCGAAGACGCCCAGAGGCGCACTCAGCCCCCGGAGCTGCTCCCCGCACTCCTGCGCCATCTCGCAGTTCTCGAACATGTCTCCGGGGATGGCGATGAGGTCGGGCTTCTGCTGCATGGCCAGGCGGATCGCCTCCCGGCTTGCGTGCTCGATGGCCGGATCGTGCTGGCAGTGGAAGTCCGAGAGAAGCGCGATCGTCAGTCCCTGAAGCTGCGCCGGCAGGTCGGGCAGGTGCACCTCGGTGCGGGTCACCTCAATCCGCGTCGGCTCCACGTAGCTGACGTAGTAGCCGAAGGCCAGTGCTGCGAGCACCACCAGCCACAGGACCACCGCAATCGCGATCACATGCGCTCCCTCTGACGATCAGTATCCGGCGCCACGCGCACGCCCTCCGCCGGCTGGAGCAGGCGCCTCACCGCGAGTATCGACGTGATGTACAGCGCGACCAGCACAGCCATCACCGCGGCCAGGGCCGCGCCCTCACCCCATGTGAGAGAGCGGGTCACGACGCGCGGGCCGGGCGCCATCTGCACGTCGAAGACCGGTCCGCCCCAGTGAGCCTCCAGCAGCCACGCCACGACCATGGTCAGCGCCACGCTGCCACACAGCAGGCCGGCCGTGCGGGCGATCTCGCGGTTGGTGCGCCCGCGGTGGCGGCCCTGGATGAAGAGCATCAGCGCCACGAAGCCCAGCACCGCCGCGGTCACCACAGCCAGATCCAGCCAGCTCTTGCCGCCGATCATTGTGGTGCCTCCGGCGGAATGCTGTCGATCACAAGCGGACGCCCTCCGGGTCCCGCGTCGCCGATCTCGATGGCCTCACGCAGCTCCGCCATGGCCTCCCCCAGGCGCTGCTTGGAGCTCGCCATCACCTCCGCGAGCGCGTCGCCCGCCGCCACCTGATCACCCTCCACGCGCAGCAGCCGGAGCCCGGCCGCGGGGTCCACCTCGTCTGCCTTCCGCCGCCTGCCCGCGCCCGCCGCAAGCGCCGCGTACCCCACCCGGCGGGCGTCGATGCGACTGATGGCGCCGACCTCGGACGCCCTCAGCGTCTCTCGCGCCGCCGGCTCGTGACCCAGCATGGGGCGCTCCAACGCGTCGGCGTCGCCGCCCTGGGCCTCGATCATCTGCCCCAGCCTGTCCAGCGCCATGCCGGAGTCGATGGCCTCCTCGGCCTGGCAGCGCCCCTCGGCGATGTCGGCGCAGACGCCCGCCAGCGCCAGCATCCGGCTCGCCACGGCCACCGATACCTCGCGGACGTCGGCCGGGCCCTCGCCGCGCAGCACCGCCGCTGCCTCCTCCACCTCGACCGCGTTCCCGACCGCGCGGCCGAGAGGTGCCTGCATGTCCGTGAGCACCGCGCCCACCCGCCGGCCGGCCCGCCTCCCCAGCGCCACCATCAGCTCCGCCAGTGCCCGGGCCTCGTCGAGGCTCTGCATGAAGGCCCCGCTGCCGACGGTGACGTCCAGGACAATGGCCTCCGCGCCGGCGGCGATCTTCTTGCTCATGATGCTGGAGGCGATCAGCGCCCGGCTGTCAACCGTCCCGGTGGCGTCACGCAGCGCGTAGATCTTCCCGTCGGCCGGCGCCAGCCGGCTGCTCTGCGCCGCCACCACCAGGCCGACCGCCTCCGCCTGCGCCATGAACTCGTCGGGCGCGAGCTCGGTGCGCAGGCCCGGGACGGCCTCCAGCTTGTCGATGGTCCCGCCGGTGTGCCCCAGGCCGCGACCGCTCATCTTCGCCACGCAGGCCCCGCAGGCCGCGGCGGCGGGCGCGGCCACCAGCGTCACCTTGTCCCCCACCCCGCCGGTCGAGTGCTTGTCCGCGGTAGGCCGCTGCATCCCCGACAGGTCCAGCATCTCCCCCGAGCGGGCCATGGCGTCGGTGAGATGCCACGTCTCCTCGTCGGTCATCCCCCCGCAG
>JBNGDZ010000582.1:0-3038 GCA_049975765.1 Armatimonadota bacterium | reverse complement strand
CGGCCCTGACGCGCCGGCCCCTGGCGGCTCATGCGAGGGGCCTCCTCCAGCGCTGCGGCGGCCTCCTCGATGAGCGCCTCGGCGCGCTCGAACCGCCCCCGCCGTGCCGCCTGCTCGGACTGCTGGGCCAGACGGGCGGCTTTGCGCACATCCCGCCGCTCGCCGCGAGCCCTCTTGAAGGCTGTAGCGAACTCCTCAAGCTTGTGCTTCAGGCTGTCAGGAATCTGCGTGCCTGACCGGGTCTCCATCGCCTCGCTGGCCTGGTCCAGCAGGCTCCTGACGCGCTCAGCGTCACCCGCCTCCGCGGCGACGATGATGGACTGCCGAAGCTGCTTGAGGTCCTCCACCTCCGCTCCGGCGCCCTCGGCTCGCCGAACCGCGACGGAGAACCCGAAGAAGCCGCGCCACAGCTCCTGGTGGCCGGCGAAGAAGGCCTGAGCCTCCGGAGGCAGGTTGCGGTCCGCGGAGGGCGGCGGCAACTCGTCACCTGGTCGTCCGGGGCGCTCGGGGGCTGGTTGCGGCTGCAGCCCGGCGCCCGGCTCCGGAGACCTCTCCGGGCTGCCAAGGGCCTCGATGGCCTTGCGCGCCTCCGGGTAGTCGCCGTCCTCGACGGAGCGCTTCAGCCACGCCACACGCCGCTTTGACGTGTCACTGGCGCCGGGCCCGGCGTAGACCACGGCCAGCCGGTCGATGGAGGCTGCCAGGGTGTCCGCCATGTTGGCGCGCTCCAGGTAGAGCCGCGCGGAGGTGATGCTCATCAGCACTCCCAGCACCGCCAGCACCACGATGCCGAAGGCCACGTAGGTCGCAGCCCGGGGCGGGCGTCGCTGCGCGGGCGGCTCGGGCATGTCGGCGTCGAGGTCAGGAGCCCCCGATGGGGAGGCCCCCGCGGGCGCCTCCCCACCGGCCCCAGAAGCTTCAGGCCGGTGGTCGCCCTCCACGGGCGCGTTCAGGTCCTCGAACCCGAACTCCGCCGCCTCCGCCCCGGCAACCTCCGGGCCCTCGTCGGACGCATCAGACCGCGCTGCCGGCTGAAGCCGATCATCGCCACGCTCGTCATGGCTGTCATCCAACACGCACACTTCCCTTTATTCGCAGTCGGGGTCCACCAGATGCGGCAGGACCTCGAGCATGGTGATCAGGTCGAGTCGGTTGTGTTCCAGCACCTGCGCCATCCGCCCGGCGTCTCCGGTGTGCACGAACTCGTGCCAGGCGTCAGGGATCTCCGCGCCCTCGATATCCGCCCAACGCGACCGACCGCACAGGTTCCTCTCGAGCGTCTGCAGCTTGCAGTCCTCCCAGCGCCCGCGAAAGCGGGCCCGGACGACGTGGAGCAGGTCCAGATGCGCGGGCGGCTCCGGGCACTGTCCCAGGGCGTGGTAGATCATCCGCTCGCGCATCATGCGAATGTCGAAGGAGCGCCCGTTGTAGGTCATCAGCACGCGCCGGTCGGCCAGCAGTCTCGCCGCCTCCGCCAGCACCGCCCGCTCCTCCGCGTAGTGGCGCGCCAGCATCTGCACCGACAGCGCCTCCCCGGCGGCATCGCTCTCCCAGACGATCATTCCCACCAGGAAGACTGGAGCCGAGGACAGGCCGCCCGTCTCGGTGTCCAGCAGCGCCAGATGCCTGGGCGGCACGCCTCTCAGGTGTGCCAGGGAGCCCTCCTCGGCCTCGTCGATGGAGGCGACGACCCGCTCCAGGTCCGCCAGCACCTGCGGCCCGTGCGGCAGAAGCTCCGCCGCGGCGCCCCGCACCAGCCAGTAGCTGCCGTGCTCGCCTTCGACGCACTCGCCCGGCGCGAGCTCCTCCAGCGGTCCGCTCGGTGGCTGGATCTCCCGCAGTCTCGACGCCTCGGGGGGCGGCCGAGATTCCCGCGATCTGCGCGCCTGCTCCGCCAGACGCTCCCGTGACAGGCCGGACTCGCCGGCGCGCACCGCCTGCGGCTGCCCCGCGTCCTCATCCGGGTCCGCCCCCCCGCCGGCAGCCTGCCCCTCGCGCTCTCGTGCCGGCTTTTCCGCCGGGCCGTCGTCCAGCTGTCGCAGCCGCCTTCGCAGGCGCTTGGGCAGCATCAGTTCTCGTCCTCCGAGCATGAGCCTGTGGTCATCTGCCGCCTACCGTGCGGCGGCGTCGGCCAGGTCCTCAGCGAGGCGGATGTGCAGCGCCGCCACGTAGTTCGCCTGGGCGGCCGCCGCCTGCCACTTGGCCGGGGTCTCACCGCTCTCGGCCGCCTCGTCGATCTTGCGGCCCAGCAGCGTGGCCTCCTGGATTAGCTCCTCGTGCCTTCGCCCGATGCCACCGGCCTCCGGCAGCGTGTCAGCCGCGTGGCGGAGCATGCCCGTCCCCATGGCGGCCAGGGTCAGGTGTGGCTCCAGGCCGACCTCCCGCCATCGCAGCGCCTGCTCCCGCACACCCGGGGCCTCCGGGTCCATACACAGCTCGAGATGGGCGCCGATCCGCTCCCAGGCGTTCGCCCCGGCCGCAGCGCCGGCGACCGTGCGCAGCCGCATGACCTCCGCGGCCCGCCCCACTCCGGCCTGCAGCACCGCCGGCTCGTCGGGGCTCTCCATGCGGGCTCCCAGGGAGAACTGGTAGTAGCGCTGAGCGCCGGCCACCCCCGACCCCGAGCCGCTGGCGGCCTTCCAGCCCTCCAGGAATCGGCCTCGCGCCACGGTAGCGTAGCTATCACGAGCCGGCGGCAGGTACGAGACCTGCTGCTCGGCCATGTCATAGCCGGTCACGACCACCCAGCGACCGGGGGAGCCGTGGCGCACCAGCACCGGGTGTCCCTGCAACAGCGCTTGATGGACGGTCTCGAAGGCCTGCTCGGCGCTGGCGCCCGACCACACATTGTCGGCGAAGCCGAGGGCCTCCGCGACCACCTCGAAGGGGCTTTCGTCCAGCGTTCTCTGACCCACCGCGGGCTGCTGGGGATCGAAGATGACCGTGAAGGCAGCGCCCGAGAGCGCCACCAACTCCTCCAGCGAGCGCCTCTCTCCGCGATGGGCCAGCACCGAGCGCAGGGCGGCGAGGGCCTGCAG
>JBNGDZ010000581.1:0-3059 GCA_049975765.1 Armatimonadota bacterium | reverse complement strand
GCGCCGATGTCCAGAGCGCGTCCGGAAAGTCCGCTGTCACGCACGAGCTCCGCCAGCGCGGGGTCGGGGCGCAGCCCGAACAGCGGTCCGGGCCGACGGTAGGCCTCATCGTAGCGCCTGCTCAATTCAGATCGCTCGGACATGGTGCGGCCGCTCCTCAGAACTCGGTGGCGCCCGAGAAGCGGAAGTCATGCACTTTGACGGCCGGCACCCATGCTCGCCCGCAGAGGCGCCCCTCGCTCCCAACCACGCTCACGCGCGAGAGAGCCTCGAGAATGCTCTCGGTGAAGCGGAGGTTCCGCACTCCGCCGGCCACCTCGCCGTCCCGGATGAGGAATGTCCCATCGCGCGTCATGCCGGTGAGGATCGCCTGGCGGGGATCCACGAGGTTGGTGTAGTGGAACCGCGTGACCACCAGCCCGCGGTCGGTGCCGACGATCATCTCGTCAACCTCTGCGCCGCCCGGCTGCAGGAACACGTTCATCGGCACCGGGCCCCAGGCGCTGTCCGGCGGCGAAGCGTGGCCCGTGGATCGCGCGTCCATCAGCGCCGCGGTGCGGGTGTCGTGCACCAGCCCGACGGCCACGCCCTCGGTCACCAGCTCCACCCGGCGCTTGGGCACCCCCTCGAAGTCGAAGGACTGGCGCAGCGTGCGCGGATCCAGGCCGTCGTCGAAGATGGTGATGCTCTCGCTGCAGACCTGCTCCCCCAGCCGATCGCACAGTGGGCTGCGCCCCTCATGCCACGCGAGCGCGTTAAAGGCGGCGTAGCCCAGCGAGGACAGCAGGTCGGCGACGGCCGGGGGCTCCAGGATGACATCGTAGCGGTCCGGCTCGATCGCGCCCGGAGACGCCGAACGGGCGCACTTGTCTGCGGCCACCTCCGCCAGAGCGCGGGGCGCGATCTCCGAGGCGTCCTCGGCGTGCGCCTCCGCGTAGCCGCTGCTGTCGTCGCCCGAGAAGACCATGCGCAGGTTCGCGTGTGTGCTCTCCTGCCAGGCGCGCACGCCGCGCGTGTTGGCTACTGCCCGGGCCGCCACCGTGGCGGAGCAGGCGCCGGCGCCGGTCTGCCCGCGCCCTCGGGCGACCTCGATGCAGGTGCCCACGGCCTCCGCGCGCTCGGCCGGGCCGAACTCGGCGGTCGCTTTCGCGCCGCGGAGCGGCTGCGGGATCTCTCCCGGCTCCGGCAGGCCGGGGAACTGCTCGTCGGGGGTGGCCAGACTCGCCAGCCGCCCGGCGCGCTCGGCCACGTCGGCCAGCCCGTCGCGCGACGTATCGTTGGTCCTCGCGACCGCCACGCTGTTGCCCATCGCCGCCCGCACAGTGACCGAGGCGCTGGCCTCAGAGACGCTCTGGTGGATGTGGTTGTCGGCGAAGCGCGTCAGCCCGGAGCGCTGCGCCGCCAGCAGGACCTCCGTGGCGTCCGCGCTCGACGCCGCCAGCGTCCGCTCGCAGATCTCCAGCGCCTCATCCCGGCTCATGATCAGTGCGTCAGCCATCCTCGACCACTCCCACCTGCACATCGCGGAACCGGGCCGCCGAGACGCCGTGTCCGACGTGGGCGATCTGCCCCGGCTCGCCCTTGCCGCAGTTGGGCAACCCCCAGACCAGCCAGCTCTGCTCGTTCGCGATAGCGTCGCACGAGCGCCAGAACTGCGGCGTGATCCCGGTATAGGTCGGGTTGCGCACCAACCCGGCGATCTCGCCGTCCTCGATCAGCCAGCCGATCTCGCAGCCGAACTGGAAGTTCAGCCGGCGATCGTCGATGCTCCAGCTCAGGTTTTCCTCCATCAGAATGCCACGCTCGGTGGAGGCGATGATCTCGTCGCGCGGCATGGCGCCCGGCTCCAGGTTGATGTTCGTCATGCGGATCAGCGGCATCCGCGCCCAGCCGTCGGCGCGCATGCAGCCGTTGCTGCCGGGCAGGTCGAGCGCAGCGGCGGTCTCCCGAGAGGTGAGGTAGCCGGTGAAGGTGCCCTCGCTGACGATGATGGTCCGCTGGGACGGCACGCCCTCGTCGTCGTAGGCGAAGGAGCCCAGGCCACCGGGGATGGTGGCGTCGGCGGTGATGGTGACGATATCGGAGCCGTAGCGGAAGGTGCCCAGCTTCTCGGGCGTCAGGAAGCTGGTGCCCGCATAGCTGGCCTCCGTGCCCAGGACGCGGTCGAGCTCGATGGGATGGCCGCAGGACTCGTGAAGCTGCAGGGCAAGCTGGCCGCCGCCGAGGATCAGGTCCATCCTGCCGCTGGGGCACACCGGAGCGTCGGTGAGCTGGCGGGCCTCAGCGGCGATGCGGGGCGCGTGCTGGGCAAGCTCCAGCCCCTCGACGACCTCCCAGCCGCGAGTCATCACCTGCCCGCCATGCGAGGATGGGTAGGAGCGCCGATGGCTCTGACCGCCGCCGACCGCCGTGGCCTCCATGCCGGCGCCGGTCTCGATGCGCTCCTGGAAGATCGAGGCGCCCTCGCTGGAGCAGAAGTGCTGCTCCCTGCACAGGACGCCGCAGTGGGCGACGGCGATGTCCGCGCCCTCCTCGCGCATCAGCCGGTCGGCCTCCATCAGCAGCGCGAGGCGCTCGTCCGGGGAGACCTCGGCCGGATCGATCTCGAAGTCGGCCGCCACGGAGTCCGTGACGGGCCCGACGGGGGCGAGTTCGACGGGGTCCTCGATGGTGGGCGCGGCGGCGCGGGCGAGGTCCACGGCCCTGCGCGCCGCCTCCCGTATGCCGGCTTGTGAGAGGTCGGCAGTCCCGCAAAAGCCCCACGCGCCGTCGGCTATGACCCGCACACCCAGACCCCGGCTGCGGCGATCAAGCAGCCCGTCAGTGGCGCCGTTCTTGACGCGCGCCCGCTCGGTACGCTCGTCGATGCAGCGGGCATCGGCGTAGGACGCTCCGGCGGCGACCGCGGCGTCGATTGCCTCGCGGCATAGGGCCTCCATGCCATCACGCTCCCGTGAAGCGGTTCGCCACCCGGCTCGTCGCCGCCTGCCCCGCTCGGCACGGCTGCCGTTACGCAAGCGCACGCTCGCGTGGAGGGGCCGGACCACTGTCCGGCCTGG
>JBNGDZ010000580.1:0-3084 GCA_049975765.1 Armatimonadota bacterium | reverse complement strand
ATCCCAACGTGGACCCGGAGGACCCGCACTTCGGCACCTGGGCGCACATCCTCGATGTGGCCGGCGGGAATGTTCGCGACCGCTTTACCTGCACCGACGACGTCGTCAAGGACTGGACGCGGGTAGAGCGCGCGAGAATATGCATCCACCCCGGCTACGACTGGGCGTGGAACATCGTACCCCTCCAGAGCGCCGACCCCGAGACCGGCGAGATCGTCCTGGGCAGGGAGACCTCCTACGACCTGCGCGTGGGAGATCGCTTCTACGTCGAGAACCTGCTGGAGGAGCTGGACGCGCCCGGCGAGTGGTACCTGGACGTTGAGGGCGAAGCGCTTTACTTCTGGCCTCCCGCAGACCTTGCGGAGGGCGACGTGCTGGCGGCGGTCACCGATACGGTGCTGCGCATGGAGGGCGCCGAGCATGTGCTGGTGCGCGGCCTGCAGATCGAGGCCTGTAACGGCAACGCGGTGGAGATACGCGACTGCGAGGAGTGCGTTATCGCCGCCAGCGTCATCCGAAGCTGCGGCGGCTCGGGGGTCGTCATCGATGGCGGCCACGGCTCGGGGGCCTTCGGCAACGACATCTCCCAGACCGGCCGGGGCGGCATCAGCCTTTCGGGAGGAGATCGCGAGACGCTGGAGCGTGCCGGCAACTTCGCCGAGAACAACTATATCCACCATGTCGCGCGCATCTGGCGGACCTACCGGACCGGCGTGAACTGCCGCGGCGTCGGCAATCGAGTCAGCCGCAACCTCATCCACGACACCTACCACGCCGGCATGACGCTGGGCGGCAACGAGAACGTGGTGGAGCTCAACCACGTCCACCATACGAACCTGGGCTCGGCGGACACCGGTGGCATATACTTCTGCTCCCGCGACTGGACCCAGCGCGGGAACGTCATCCGGCACAACATCTTCCACCACGTGGGCGGCTTCGGGAAGGCCAGCGCCTGGCAGCCGGTGCACAACGGCAAGGTGAAGTTCGAGTACCCGCACTTCACCTGGGGGATCTACCTCGACGACCCCACCTCCGGCACCACGGTCTACGGAAACATCCTCTACAGCGTTCCCGTGTGCGGTCTGCACAACCATGGTGGAAGGGACAACACCTTCGCCAACAACGTGGTGGTGGACTGCCCCGGCTTCCGCGCCGGCCACCTCTCTCCTGGCTGGAGCGAGTGGGATCGCATTCGCGAGCGCCTGCACCAGTACGTCTATGAGGGCTCTCCCTACCTGCAGCTATACCCAGAGCTGGCCGACTACGGGGACGAGAACCCCGAGGAGATGTCCGGACTGCGCATCGAGCGCAACATCTTCTTCTACAGCGCCGACATCCCGCAGTGGCTGCGTGAGGGCAGCGGCTGGGAGGACGGCATGCCGACGGTGGTCTCCATCCGCTGCAGGGAGGAGGACTGGCCGGAGATCAGCTTCGACCGCAACCTCATCTACACGCCCGAGGGCATGGAGCCGCGGTTCCGGTATCAGGACTCCGGCGCGGCCTCGCGCCTGCTCACGTGGGACCAGTGGCGCGAGCTGGGCGCGGACGAGCACTCGCGACTTGCCGACCCGCTCTTCGTGGACCCGGCGAGCGATGACTACAGACTGCGGGAGGACTCCCCGGCCTTTGAGCTGGGCTTCGAGCCCATTCCGGTGGACCAGATCGGCCCATACGATCACGAGCTGCGGGCGACCTGGCCCATCGAGGAGGCCCCGGGCGCCAGCCGCCTGGGGGACTTTCACACCGAGCGCTACTTCGAGCTGCCCGGCTACGAGCCGGTGCCGGCCCGGCCCGTGGCGGTGCGCGACGGCACCCCGAACGCTCTCGCGAAGCTGCGGGCCGGTGAGCCCGTGCGCGTGGCCTACTTCGGCGGCGGCATTCACCCCGCGGATGGGTGGCGGGCACAGGTGCTGGGGGCGCTGCGCGAGCGGTTCCCGGCGGCTCAGATCACGGAGATCGACGCCTCCATCTGCGACTGCGTCCGCGGCATCGGCTTCAGCGTCTACCGCTTTCGCCACGATGTGCTGGGGAAGCAGCCGGACGCGGTCCTGGTGGACTTCACCTCCGGGGACCACGGGCGGGACATGATCGAGCTGATGCGGGCCGCCGAGGGCCTCGTGCGGCAGGCCTGGGCGGCCGATCCGGAGATCGACCTGCTCTTCCTCTACGCCTACCACCCCGGACAGCAGGAGAGCTACGAGGAGGGCCTGTTCCCGGCGGAGGTCTCGGCCTACGAGAAGGTCGCCGAGCACTACGGGATCCCCTCGATCAGCATGGGCTACCGCATCGCGGAGCTCGTGCAGGCGGGCCGGATGCGGGTGCAGGCGGAGCCGGACGAGGAAGGCGATCTGCCGCGCTTCACCACCGAGGGCCGGCGGCCCACCGACGCCGCGAAGGCCGTATACGCCCGCAGCATCATCGAGGCCCTCGAGAGCATCGCGGCGGCCGGCGGCGCGACGCACCGGCTCCCCGAGCCGCTACGCGCAGATAATCTGGAGCGCGCGCGGCTGGTGCCGATCACGGCGGAGATGCTCGAGGGCGATTGGGAGCGTCGCGATCCCCGCATCGGTGAGCGAGACTTCTCCCGCCACTTCGACGACCTGTGGGTGACGGAGAGCCCCGGCGCGCGGCTGAGCTTCCGGTTCCGGGGCACCGAAGCGAGTCTCTTCAACCTCATCGGTCCCGACCACGGCAGCATGCGGGTGACGGTGGATGGCGAGGAGGCGGGCGTCAGGACGCACGTCGACAGGTGGTGCTACTACCACCGGCTGTCGGCGACTGCGCTGGCGAGCGATCTGGAGGACACGGAGCACACCGTAACGGTGGAGCTATTGCCTGATTCACCGAACCGGGCCGTCGCCATCGACGAGGCAAAGCGCCTGGATCGCTACGACGCGGAGGCCTTCGAGGGCGTGGCGCTGTATCTCGGGTGGCTGCGGGTCATCGGAGAGCCCGCGGACTGATCGCGACACGCGCCTCCCTCCGTGCCCCCTGGCCCGACACGCAACGTGCGCTACCGCGGCTCGCCCCGGGCCTGACGGTGAAGCGAGACGATGGTATGCCGCGAACGGCAAGACAGCCCAC
>JBNGDZ010000579.1:0-3093 GCA_049975765.1 Armatimonadota bacterium | reverse complement strand
GCCACGTATCGGCCGCGGGCGCTTCCCTGCGTCAATACAGACACATTGGAGGCCCCCATGCAGACGGCCCTGGACTGTATCCCATGCTTTCAGCAGCAGGCACTGCGCGCCGCCCGAGCGGCGGGCGCGGATGATGACGTCGTCGAGCAGGTCCTGCGAGAGGTCGTCCGCCACATAGCCGCGGCGAACTGGAATGCCACGCCCATCGACCTGGGCATGCCCGTGCACCGAGCCGTCCGGGAGATCACCGGCGTTGACGACCCCTTCGCCGAGGAGAAGCGCAGATCCACGGAGCAGGCCCTCCAGCATTACGAGCATCTGCAGGCGGAGATCAGCGCGGCAGATGACCCCCTGCGCATGGCCGTCGCGGCGTCGATCGCCGGGAACCTCATCGACCTGGGCCCACACGAGAGCTACGACGTGGATGCCACCGTGGCCGGTATCGCCGAGGCCGAGTTCGCGATAGACGACCTCGACGAGCTTCGGACCGGGCTGGAGACGGCACAGTCACTGCTGCTATTCGCGGATAACGCCGGGGAGATCGTGTTCGACCGTCTGCTGCTGGAGACCATCGCAGCGCGGTGGTCTCCGCGTATCTCGGTGGTGGTCAAGAGCGGCCCGTTCATCAACGATGCCACGGTTGCGGACGCCCGGCAGGCGGGAATCGACGGTGTCCCGAGCGTTCGTCTGCTGGAGATCACCAACGGCGATGACGATACGGCACCGGCGTACGGCTCGGATCAGGTCACACAGTGGCTCGAGGAGCACGACGTGCCAATAGCCAAGGGCCAGGCCAACTACGAGGCGCTCAGCGACAGGCAGGGGGTCTTTCAGATGCTCGTGGCCAAGTGCCCGTGCATCGCGCAGTCACTGGGCGTGGGGGTGGGAGACATCGTGTTGCGACTCAATCGCGCGCCCCGCTGACAGGCCACACTACCCGCTGGAGCAGCCCGAGCCCATCGCATTCTGAAGGATGCTGCTCGTCTGGTTATACACCGACGAGCACTCCTCCGACGCGTGTCCGAACGCGACGACGGCAGCCAGCGCGACCGTCACGAGAAGCAGCGCGTATTCCACGCTGGTGACGCCGTCCTCGTCCTGTCGCAGCGCGGCGAGACGCCGTAGGATTTGCACCGCGAACCTCCTCCTGGCGGCCCTCGTACGACCTGTGCAATCAGGAGCGCTGCCGACGGTCAACGGCATTATACCACAATGCCGCCCCATTTCAACCCCTCAGACGATTTTTTTCCGCTTTTTTTAGAGTTGAACTTGAGGCTATGCCCCATAAGGCCTTCAAACCGCCGCTTTCCCTGATGGTTCCCGATGCAGTACTCGCGCCAGGCTCAAGATATGCTCAAGACAATGCGGCCCGATGACCCCTCTCCCACCGTCAGTCCCACCAGAAGCGCTGGTACTTCCGCATGGCCGAAAGGACGGCGTCGATGTTCTCAGGGGGAGTCGGGGGGTAGATGCCGATGGTCATCATCAGGCCGCCGTTTGGTGAGCCGAGGGTCCGCACCTCGTACTCGATCAGCTCCTCGATCTCCTGCGGCGTTCCGTGGGGGACGACGCTCTGGCGGTCGATATCCAGGTCGATGCAGACGCGGCCCTTGAGCTCGTCGCGGAGGATCTCCACGCCGTGAATGAGGTCCTGGACATTGCAGATGGTGACCCCGCAGTCGATGAGCTGCTCGATGATATCCAGGACGTAACCATCGGTGTGGTTATGGACGTGGACGCCCTGGTCCCGGCAGGACTGCATCAGGCGCCGGTAGGCCGGCGCGAGCCAGCGCTCGAACATCCGCGGGCCCATGACGGACCTGTCCTGGGCGCCCAGGTCCTCCGCGAAGCCGAATACATCCACGCCCATGTCCAGGTACTGCTGCACCTGATACTGGGTGTACTCCACGATCATGTCGATGAGCTGCTGCAGCCGGGGCTCACCGGTGGCCATATCGAGCATCAGGTTCTCGAACCCGCGCAGGTAGTAGAGGCGCATGAAGAGGAAGCCGTGCTCGGTGCCCGCGGACAGCAGCTCGCCGCTCTGCTTCCTGGCCGCCATCCGCTCGCGAACCTGACCCCAGTCCACCGGCCCGAGGGGAAGCTGCGTCCTGGGGTCGGGCATCTCGAAGTCCTCGAAGTCATCCCAGTCCTCCAGCGGGTGTCCATCCACGATGCCGACGATCCCGTCCACCTCGCCATGCCAGACGCATCCATAGTTGTCCACGAACTCCCCGCCCGCACGGCTCTGGGGATGGAACTGCCGGGCATCGTAGTCGCGCTGGCCCTTCTCGAAGTCCGGGAAGAAGTGCGGGTGGTGGACCAGCACATCCTCCAGCTCCTCCCGGAGCTGGTCCCATGTGGCCCCGGAGATGACGATGTGCATGGGGATCCACTCGCCCCCGGTCATGGACGCGGTGCGGAGGTAGTTCTCGCGGTCGGAGAGGGCCATGAGAGGGCTCCTTCAGCGATGCAGGTGGTCGAGCAGCCGGTCACTTCGGGCTCGTGGGCCCCGACTCCTGCCGCCGCTCGCGGCCGGTCGGCTCGAGACCCAGCAGCTCCGGCGCGGTCACCATCTCCACCCCGTGCCGGCGCAGGTCCGCGATGATCCCCGGCAGCGCGCGGCGGGTGGCCTCCGGCCCGTCGTGCAGCACGATGATCTGCCCCGCCCCGGCGCGGGCGTGAATCAGACGGCGGATGCGCTCGTGGTCTACACCGAGGTCCTGAATCTCGGTTGCGATGGGGTCGATGCAGATCAGCCCACAGCGGTGAGCCTCCTGCTGAACGTTCTGGGTGCAGCGGCCGCCGGGCCAGCGCAGAAGCACGGGCCGCCGGCCAGTGAGCCCCTCGATGGCATCCGAGCAGCGCAGGCACTCCTCGCGCACCTGCTCCGCCGTGGGCTCGCGCCACCGGGGGTGGGAGAAGCTATGGTTCTGAATGCTGTGGCCGGCGGCCGCGGCGCGCCGGACCAGCCTCGCCCGCGAGCCGACCTTGCGGCCGATGGTGAAGAAGGTCGCGCGCACCCCTTCGCGGTCCAGGACGTCAAGCAGCGCCTGCGCGGAGTCCGTGGTGAACGGGAAGTCATCGAAGGCC
>JBNGDZ010000578.1:0-3093 GCA_049975765.1 Armatimonadota bacterium | reverse complement strand
GGCATGCCGCCCGTATACGAGTGCGTGTACACCACACCTCTGTAGATCTGGGTGTAGACGTCCACGTCGTTGTCATACGGGAGCTTGAAGAAGCCCTCGCCCTCCTCGTAGACGAGCTCCGCGCCCTCGATCTGCGTCTTGAGCTGAGCCATCAGGGCCTCCGTGTCCCCGCCCGGGTACAGCTCGGTCGGCTCGCCGGGCTGCTCGGCGCGCAGCACGGCCTGCCACCTTGCCACCTGGTTGGCCCCCACAACCGAGATGGTCTTGAGATAGTCTGCAGAGGCCATGGACAGAGGCACCTGGCACTCCCAGTACAGCAGTAGAGCGCCTTCCCCGGTCTCCAGCAGGCTGAGCCGGCCGACCGGGTCGAGGTAGTTAAAGCGCAGCGCCTCCAGGGCGCAGTAGCCCTGCAGCAGCTGATTCCCCCCAGGCAGCTCCCCGAGCGGGCAGTAGAGCCGCAGGAAGTCGTCATACTGGTGCGCGTATATGGTCACGTCATTGGGGTGAGAGATGGCAAACGTGCCCAGGTCGGGCTCCTCGAAGGTCATGCCGGCGGTGTTGAGCAGCTCGCGCACCGCCCTGCCGGGTATCGGAACCGGCGGGTCCTGGCTGGCCGGCGTGGCAAGCCAGCCGGTGACCACGTTGGAGGGGATGGCGAACTTGGTGAGCATGCCGGAGCTGACGAGCGTCAGCGTGTGCACCCCTACCACCTGGCCCAAGTCGTTGACCACCGGCCCCCCGGAGTTGCCCTCCTCGGCCGAGGCGTCGTGCTCGATGTACCGCCGACCCTCCCACATGCGGTGAGCCGTCACTGTGCCCGTGCGGATTGATATCTCGCGAAGACCCAACGGGTGGCCACAGGCGAATATCGAGGCCGTCTCGCTGATCGCGTCAGAGTCGGCGAACTCCAGGTGCACTGGCGTGGCGCGCTCGATCTTCAGCAGCGCAAGGTCCAAGTCGTGATTCTCCCGCACCACCTGCGCCGGGAGAGCAAGCTCCTGGGCGGTTCCGGGGTGGAAGACGGTTTGGACCGCGCGGGTGTCGGCGACCACGGTGCCGCCGAGCTCATCCTCGGTCACCATGGACACGACGTGAGCGTTCGTGATGATCTCCCCCTGCGGAGAGATGACGAAGCCGCTGCCCGCGGCCCCGATCTCTCCCTCTGGGGTGGTCAGGGTAACGTCAATCAGGACCACCGCGTCCTTGACCTTGGCGACCAGACCCGCGTCAAGGGCCTGCGCGTGGGTCGGCGAGATCGCAGCCATCCCACCAAGGACAGCGACGGTCAGGATCGCCAGCAGCGAGGCCCTGCAGAAGCGAGTGCCGCGAGTGCGGCGGGTCAGCGCGCTCATGGTCTGCCTCCTTCGGCATGCGTCTGTGCAATCCCCCGGCGTCGGGCGAGGTGAGATTCACCGTCCGTCCGATTTGCCCTGCGCCCGCGATGATTCTACAGCAAGCTGCGTTCCATGATGCACGAACGGGCCTTTTTGTGGGCGCGATGGAGGGATTGCGGGGCGAGCGCAGAAGATATAACATGGTGGACAGTCGCGCATGTAGCTATTACCTTCGCCGTTCGATCTCACGTACAGATGATACGAGGAGCGTACTGGGATGACGAATGATCAGATCGCGACCCTCCAGGACCTGATCTTCCATACCGTGCCTGGAGACCTGGCCGACAGGATGGACGACTTCCGGGCGGAGATGAAGAAGGCCTATGCCTCGGCTGACGGGGACGGCAAGGCGGAGATCGCCGAGACCATCGCAGAGAGCGCTATCGACCTTAGGTCCGTGCTCATCGACTGGAACCTCTGCAACCCAGACCGCTACGGCGACGCCGTCGCCACCGAGGAGCAGCTCGAGGAGCAGTTCCAGGCCAATGTGCAGCTCCTGGAGGACCTGGGGGCCGACGACGAGGCCCAGCGCGTCCAGGATGAGGCCGAGCAGCTCGCCACCAGCAACCTCGTGAAGCTGACGCGGATGACGTTGGCGGGGGAGCTCAACACCTACTGGGGCAACGACTACGCCTCCGGCCTGCGGAAGGCCATGCAGAGGGGCGCCATCCTGGTGACAACCAATCCGGTGCTGGTGGACATCGCTCGCAAGGACAATCCCGAGTACTGGACCCCGGTGCGTGATGAGCTGCGCGAGAAGTACGGTGGGGATGCCGATCCTGTGACCCTCGCCTACGCCATGACCATCCAGGTGGTCCTGGCGAACGCCCGGCTCCTTCGGCCGATCTGGGAGATCACCGACGGCGACCTGGGCTACGTCAGCCTCCAGCTCAATCCCAAGGAGGCAACCAACGCCGACAAGATGGTTGACGAGGCCACCTGGGTCTACGGACAGCTCGAGGACGAGCTGGGAGGCACGCCCAACACCGTCTTCAAGGTCCCGGGGACACTCGCGGGCATCGAGGCCGCGAAGCAGCTTACCGGCAAGGGGATGGGCGTGAACGTGACCGTCAACTTCGCGCTGCCTCAGCAGATCGCCTTCGCCGGCGCCATCGAGGAGCACAGCACCACGAAGCTGAGCTTCCGGACACAGATGGACGGCCGCCTTGATGACCCGGTCGGCGAGGAGCTGGAGGAGGCCGGCGTCGAGGACTGGGAGGAGGTCAAGAAGTGGGCCACCACGGCCATGCGCCAGCGCGAATACCGCATGCTGTGTCATCCGCCTGAGAAGGGCGGCGTGGGCTTCAAGAAGAGCTTCCCGCTGGCGGCGTCGGGCCGCGGCCCATGGAACATCATCCGCGGAACCAACAACGGCCCGCTCACCAACTTCATCACCATCTTCCCGGACAAGGCCGAGCTCTACGAGTCCGTGCCCCGGGAGATCGACCCCGACGGCATCTGGACTCCACTGCCCGAGGGCTACCTCGACAAGCTGATGAAGAGCAAGACCTTCCGCCAGGCCTACGAGCCGGACGGCATGGCGCCCGAGGAGTTCATCGATCACATTCCCGCCGCCCGGACCCTCAAGGGCTTCAGTGAGGGCTATGACGAGTTTCTCCACTGGGTCTGCGAGGAGTAGGCGGGAGAAGGGTCCGCCGGCAGGTGCAGTCGACAGCGCGGCCCCCGCATGGGGGCCGCG
>JBNGDZ010000577.1:0-3101 GCA_049975765.1 Armatimonadota bacterium | reverse complement strand
CCAGCACCTGGAAGGAGTGCTGGACCTCGGAGCGCAGCTCGAAGGTCACGTCCTCCTGGGGGGTGAGCAGCGCCATCGTCCCGTAGCGCGGGGAGTCCGGCTCGTGGCGCTCCGTGCGCATGGCTATGCCGCGCCAGCCCTCCCCCTCGACCCACTCGTTGACATTCTCGCCCAGCTCCGGCCAGCCGACGACGTTCTCCATGCCCAGAGCGATGGTGGCCTCCACCGGCCCCTCGGCGACGTTGCTGACGGTGATGTCGAAGACCGCCACCGGCAGCGATGAGGCGTCGGTGTCGCGGGGGATAAAGGGGCTCCACGCCTCCGTCGAGACCGCCACGGGCACGGCCTTATCGCTCAGGTCCACGCGGCAGAACGGGAAGTACCCCGTGAAGCGGCACCGAGCCATCCGCGGCAGGCCCGAGGCGTGGATCTGGCTGGGGCCGAAGCCGAACGACATGCCCGAGCGCGTGTCGCCGAGGTCGCCCTCAAAGGGTGGCTGCAGACGACCCTCCAGCACGCGGAAGACCGGCTGGCCGCCCTCCTCGCGCACAAAGAGGCTGAAGAAGCCGTACCTGGGCCGGAAGCCCTTGTTGGGCCGGTTGAAGATCTCCCAGTCCACCAGGGCTCCCCGGCCGGCCATCGAGATGCAGCCGGAGCCGATCCCGCCCAGGGGGAAGGCCACCTGACGGAGGCTTTCGCCGGAGTAGGTGGGCTGAGGCCCGCGTGCGAACAGCTCCTCGTCGCTGAACGGTATCTCGCGTCCCGCGCTGTACTGCTGGGCGCCAGTCATCTGCCTCACTCCCTGCGCGGCTGCTCGATCTCCAGAGGCGGACTGATGATCACGCCCGCCTCCTGCGCCTCGAAGCTGCCCTGCGAGGGCGGCTCGAGGAAGACCCGCCGCCCCTCCACCCTCAGCCGCCCCTCCGCGAACCACTGGATGGCCTGCGGGTAGATGCGATGCTCCTGCCGCAGAATGCGCGCGGCCAGGGCATCCTCGTCATCGTCCGGCAGCACCGGCACCGCGGCCTGGATGATGATCGGTCCGCGGTCGAACTGCTCGTCGGCGAAGTGCACGGTCGCCCCGGAGACCTTCACGCCGTACTCCACCGCGTCCCGCTGGCCGTGCACGCCCTTGAAGGAAGGCAGGATCGCCGGATGGATGTTAAGCACTGCGTGCCCGAAGGCCTCCAGCACACCGGTGCCGATCCTGCGCATGTACCCGGCCAGGCACACCAGGTCCACGTCGTATTCCCGCAGCAGCTCCACGTGCCGCCGGTCGGCCTCGAAGAACTCCTCAGAGAGATCCTTGCCCACCGGCACGACGTGCGAGGGGATGCCGTGGTTGGCCGCGCGATCCAGAGCCCCCGCACCATCGCGATTGCTCACCAGCACCGTCACCTGTGCGTCGATGGTGCCGGCCTCGCAGTTGTCGATGATCGACTGGAAGTTGGTGCCTCCGCCGGATGCGAAGACGCCCAGGTTGATCGTGTTCGCCATCATGCTCACATCCGTAGTGCCGCTACCTTGTAGCTCTGGTGTGGCGCCGCGGGCTCTCTGATCATGCCGGGGCGACGCCCTCGCCTGCGTAGCGCGTCGTCCGGACGTCGGGATGTGCCCACGCCCGACGCCGGAGTTGTGTCCGAACGACTCTCGCGCTGCGCGCCACGACTGGCCTCTGAAGGCCAGCCCTCCGTACTGAACGAACAGCCGCCGCCCGCCTACCAGGGCATCTCCTGGCTCAGATAGACCTGCCGTCCCCACGCGACGTCCTCGGGCAGCAGAAAGCATCCGCCACCGCCCGTCACCAGGCCGCCGGCCTGCATCGCGTCAATGTAGGCCCGCTGCAGCGAGGTCTGCCGCGGCGCCTCAGAGAGGTCCTCGGGCATCTCGTCGAAGATCGCGCCCGGCAGGCTGTCGTCGGACAGCCCGATGGGGAAGAGGTAGACCTCTCGCTGGAAGCGCACCAGGTTCGAGTCCTCTCTCAGCAGCTCACGGATCGCCGTGTTCAGGATCCACGACCCGCAGGTGAACGCCACCCACTCTCGCTCGGGGAAGTGCCGCGGGAAGAACTCCAGAGCCCTCTCGAAGGCCTCGCCGCACCGCTCGTAGTACATCGGCTCGCCCCCCGGAATGTGGATGTGCAGGACCGGGTCGCCCGGCGCCAGCACCTGCCGCCACCGGTCCGCGTCCAGGTGGATCTCGCGAGTGAGCGCCCGGCCGGCGGGATGGATCGGGAAGCCGGTGATCTCGCCGCCCTCCTGCCTCAGGCGCGCCGTCCAAGCGCTCTCCTGCGGGTCGCGGTCGCGGAGGATCTGCCCATCCGGCCGGTAGCGCACGCCGTCCTCCGACAGCGCCACCACCTGATCGGTCTGCAGGTTGCGGAAGACCCGTATCCGGTAGCGCGACGTGCCGAACTGGAACTGCAGCCGGGCCAGGCGGTAGAGGATGCCGGTAAAGTGGTTCATCAACCAGCCGGCGAGGTGCGGGGTGAGCTCGGGGTAGCCCTGCCTCTCGCGGGTCTCGCGCAGATACAGCGCTATCTGCGAGAGCGTGTCCCGCGTGACATCCTCGGGGACCTCGTGGTCCCGGTGGATGGCGTACATCTCATCGACGCCGGAGAGCAGCGCCAGCAGGTACAGCAGGCCTCCCGGCGGCCCCAGCGAGTGCGTCAGCCGCGGCCAGGAGCGCACGCGCTGGATGTTCGCGTCGTCGGCCTCGAACATCCACCAGTGCGCGTGCCATGACAGCGCGGTGGCGGACTGGTTCGCCGAGATCACCTCGGCGGCTGCCAAGAGATCGGGGACGAAATCCCCCGGCAGCCAGACGTCAGCACACGCCTCGGTGACGTAGTCCGCCGCCAGGAAGTAAGGCGTGCCGGTGGGGAGCCACTGCTGCGACTGCTCCCAGTCCTCCGCCAGAGCCTCCCGGGCATGCGCGATATCCAGTTCGTCCAGCACCGTTTCGAGCTCGATCTTTGGAGCCTCCATACGCTGCGACAGGCTCTCCGGCGAGCAGACTATTCCCGCCGTCGGCGGCGGCCTCCTTCGTGCGCGCGTCGCACCGTCGGGCTGGGCAGCCTACGCGTCCGTACGGCGTGACGT
>JBNGDZ010000576.1:0-3103 GCA_049975765.1 Armatimonadota bacterium | reverse complement strand
ATCGTCTTCGCCATCATGCTGGCGAATCTCATCCGTGCCCGCAGCGCCGATCCCACCGCCCCGGCCAGGATCGAGCAGCTCAAGGCCCAGGCCAATCGGGACGGCTGGACTCCGGAGCTCAGGCAGCAGTTCGAGACTCTCGATCAGCAGCTTCGGCGGGAGTACTTCAGGAGCC
This sequence comes from Armatimonadota bacterium, assembly GCA_049975765.1. Taxonomy (GTDB): domain Bacteria; phylum Armatimonadota; class Zipacnadia; order Zipacnadales; family UBA5352; genus JAYENL01. The sequence continues at coordinate 2,928 of JBNGDZ010000576.1, read as the reverse complement.
GGCGCTTCGCCATCCAGGGTATCTTCATGCTACTGGGCGGCGTCGTGGTGTTGCTGATCTCCCTGCAGCTTGCCGCGCAGTATGCCGACCAGGGGCCCTCCCCCAACGCCAGCGCCGTGGAGCAGCCGATCCTAGCCTCGGCGGTGAATCGCCGCGCGGTGGTCGCGATGGGCCTGCTCATGGGGGGACTGCTTGCGGCCCTTGCGGTGCTCGCCCGCCACGACGCGGCGGCGGAGTACGCCAGGCAGGCTGAGGCCGCCTACCAGCAGCAGAAGGCCGAGGAGGCCCGCCAGGCGCTGACCGGACCGCCGGGGCCGCCGGGTCCTCAGGGACCTGCAGGCCCTCCGGGACAGCCCGGACCGCAGGGGCCACCGGGGCCCTCCGGCCCGCGGGGTCCGGCCGGTCCGCAGGGCCCGCCGGGACCCGAAGGTCCTCCCGGACCTCCGGGGCCTCAGGGGCCTCCCGGGCCGCCGGCCGGTGCGGCGGAGCCCGAGCTGACCGAGTACGAGCGCAACTGGCCGCGCTTCCGCGGCCCGCACGGCTCCGGTCACGCGGTACCGGGCGAGTACCCCCAGAGCTGGGACGGGGAGAGCGGCGAGAACATCGCCTGGAAGGCACAGGTCCCGCTGCCGGGCAAGAGCTCGCCGATCGTCTGGAACGACCGCGTGTTCGTCTCGGGTGCCACCGAGGAGAAGCGCGAGGTCTACGCCTACGACGCGGAGACCGGCGAGCTGCTGTGGCAGCGCGAGGTGGTTAACGAGCTCTCCGAGCTCGACGAGCCGCCACAGGTGGAGGAGGACACCGGCTTCGCCGCCCCCACCATGGCCACCGACGGGGAGCGAGTCTTCGCCATCTTCGCCAACGGCGACGTGGGGGCGTTCGACCTCGAGGGCGAGGAGCTGTGGACGCGGGCCATGGGCCCGCTGGAGAGCATGTACGGCTACGCGGCCTCGCTGACCGTCTTCGAGGACATGCTGATCGTGCTGCTCGACCAGGGCAGCGCCGACGATGACCTGTCGCGGCTGGTGGCACTCGACGTCGAGGAGGGCAAGCGCGTCTGGGAGGTCGCCCGGGAGACGCCCAACTCCTGGACCACGCCGATCGTCATCGAGCATGAGGGGCAGCCGCAGCTCATCACCGCCGCCGATCCCTGGGTCATCGCCTACGACCCGAAGACGGGCGATGAGCTGTGGCGGGCGGACGTGCTCAGGGGCGACGTAGCGCCCTCGCCGATCTACGCCGGCGGGTACGTCATCGCCTGCAGCGACGGAGCCGACCTCGTGGCCATCCGGCCCGACGGGGAGGGCGATGTCACCGACAGCCACGTGGCCTGGAGCACTCCCGGCGTCATGCCCGACACCGCCAGCCCCGTGAGCGACGGAACGCACGTCTATACCCTCGTGAGCTACGGGATGCTGGCCTGCTACCGGCTCGTGGACGGCGAGCCGGTCTGGGAGGAGCAGCTCGAGGGCGAGGGACACTTCTACGCCTCACCCACGCTGGTGGGCGACCGGCTCTACATCCTTAACGGCGATGGCACCATGTATATCGTGGCGACCGGAAGCCAGTTCGAGATCCTTGCCACCGCCAGCCTCGGCGAGGCCTCGGACTGCTCGCCGGCGTTCGTGGACGACAGCATCTTCATCCGCGGCGAGAAGCACCTGTTCCGCATCCAGGAGCCGCGTCCCGACGGTGGCGATGCGCAGGAGGAGGGCCGGGAGGCCCAGCCGGAGGCCGATGAAGCCGGGGAGGAGGCCGGGGAACCGGGGCCCGCAGAGCCACCAGAGCAGGCCCAAGAGGCACCCCAGGAGGAGCCCATGCAGGAGGAATGGGAGTTCTGAGCACGGAGCAGACCGCAGCCACGGATTCTGTCGATCTCTCGTTCGTGGATCGGGTGGTGGAGGAGGTGGGGGGCGACCGGGAGGCGGTCATCCCCATCCTCCAGCGTCTCCAGGAGCACTACCGCTATCTGCCGCCCGAGGGCCTGCGCCGTGTCTGCGAGCTGACGGAGATCACGCCGGCGCAGCTTGAGGGCGTGGCGACCTTCTACACGCAGTTCCGCCACCGGCCCGTGGGCGAGCACATCATCCGCGTCTGCCACGGCACCGCCTGCCACGTCAAGGGCGCCGAGCAGGTCTCCGAGGCCCTCCGCCGCTGCCTGCAGATCCCGGACGATGACGACACCGACCCCGACCGGCAGTTCACCATCGAGAAGGTGGCCTGCCTGGGCTGCTGCACGCTGGCGCCGGTGATGCAGATCGACGGCGTCACCTATGGGCACCGGACCGCCGACAACGTTGACGAGGCCATCCAGGACTTTCTGGAGCTGGAGCGCCGCGGGCTGCTTGCGCCCACCGCAAAGCCGGCTCCGGGCCGGTTGGACGGCCTGGCGGAGATCCGCATCGGCATCGGCTCCTGCTGCATCGCCGGTGGCAGCATGGACGTTCGCCGGGAGCTCGAGCGCGCGGTGACTGAGCTGGGCGCGCCGGCCGTGGTCAAGCCGGTGGGCTGCGTGGGGATGTGCCACCAGACGCCGCTGGTGGAGGTGGTGAAGCCGGGCGAGGAGCCGCACGTCTACGCCAGGGTGCAGCCCGAGGACGCCGAGTCGATCATCCGCCGACACTTCCATCCACACGGCCTGCGGCGCGTGCGGGCGGCGGTGACCTCGGCCCTCGACAGCCTGCTGGACGATCGCGCGTGGACGCCGGTCACCCGCTACGCGCTGGACGTGCGCGACGCTCCGGTCTGCACCTTCCTGGGACGCCAGGTGCATATCGCTACCGAGTACGGCGGCCAACTGGATCCCTTCGACATCGACGAGTACATCGCCGGCGGCGGATTCGAGGGGCTGCGGCGGGTCGTCACAGAGATGGAGCCGGGGCAGGTCATCGAGGAGGTCAGCAACTCGGGCCTGCGCGGGCGGGGGGG
>JBNGDZ010000575.1:0-3103 GCA_049975765.1 Armatimonadota bacterium | reverse complement strand
GGTGGACGTCGAGGGCACGCACATCGGCCAGGTCAACGGCATCGCGGTCCTGCCGCTGGGGGACTACGCCTTCGGCAAGCCCACACGCATCACGGCCCGCAGCTTCCTGGGCAAGCCCGGCGTGATCAACATTGAGCGGGAGGTGGAGCTGGCCGGACCGATCCACAACAAGGCCACCATGATCCTCGGCGGCTACCTCGGCGAGCGGTTCGCGGTGGACCATCCCATGAGCGCCGCCGCCACGGTGGCCTTCGAGCAGGTCTACGAGGAGGTGGAGGGAGATAGCGCCGCCGCTGCCGAGCTGTATGCCCTGCTCTCGGCCATCGGCCAGGTGCCGCTGCGGCAGGACCTGGCGGTGACGGGATCCGTGAACCAGCATGGACACGTCCAGGCGGTGGGCGGCCTCAACGAGAAGATCGAGGGGTTCTTCGCGGCCTGCAAGCTGTCCGGGCTCACCGGCGAGCAGGGCGTCATCATCCCCGCCTCCAACACCCGCAACCTGATGCTGCGCCAGGAGGTCGTGGACGCCGTCGAGGCCGGGCAGTTCCATATCCACGCGGTGGAGACCGTTGAGGAGGCCATGGAGGTGCTGACGGGCATGGCCTTCGGCGAGCGTGATGAGGAGGGCAACTTCCCGCCGGAGACCGTGGGTGCGGCCGTCCAGAGCCGGCTGAAGGACATGGCCCAGGCCCAGCGGGAGTACCGCTCCGGGGAGGAAGAGACCTCCGAGGAGTGAGACGACGGCTCCGGATAGGAATGGACCGGCGGGCAGTCCCGGGGGGGGGAGGACGTTCCGCCGGCCCTTACCTCGCGCAGCACTGCCGCGCGAGGAAAACCTCTTGGCGCGCTCATTATACCACGCTGCCGGTTGTTCTCAAACTCTTAAGACCAAAAACCCCCCTCATTCCGGAGCCACGCGGGGATTGCTCGGGGGGTGGACCGGCTCTGAGCTGGAGAATGCCGCGAGCGGCTCTTGCAATGTGCGTCGCCAGGCTGTATAATGGTGATGCTTGAGACAGCTCTCAGGACCTCTCTGGGAGTGGGCCGCTGGCCCACTCCCATTGTTTTCGGGAACGTGCGTGCGAGGGCCGGCAGGTACGACGAGCCATGAACATACGGAAGCATCCGGTGGTGCGCAAGATCGAGGCCGAGGTCGAGCAGGCCGTTGAGGGCTTCGGCTATGAGCTGGTGCAGGTGAAGTACGGGGGGAGCGCGGGGGGCAGGACTCTGTCGATTCTGATCGATAGCCCGGAGGGTGTGAGCGCTGAGGACTGTTGCGACATGAGCCGGCGACTGTCGATGCTGCTTGACACGCTGGATCCCATTCCCAGCTCTTACACGCTCGTCGTGTCGTCGCCGGGGCTGGATCGGCCGCTGACGCGAGACAGCGACTTCGAGCGCTTCGAGGGCGAGACGGCGGCGGTGAGGCACCCCGCCGAAGATGGAGGCCGGCGCACCGACACGGGCGTTCTGCGCGGCGTGGAGGATGGAGAGGTGATCATGGACGTGGACGGTGAGACTGCCCGGATACCGCTGGCGGAGATAGAGGAGGCCCACCTGGTCTACGACTGGGACGCCGAGGAGGCCCAATAGGACCATCAACCTTCCCCCCTGGGGGTTGAGTGTGCGATGAACGGTGAATTCATAGAAGCTCTCGAGCAGCTCCAGCGCGAGAAGGACATTCCGATGACCGCGCTGATCGAGACGGTGGAGGCCGCGATGGCGTCCGCCTACCGCAAGCACTACGGGGCAAATGACGACGTGCGCCTGGAGATCGACTTCGAGAACCGCACGGTGCGCATGTTCGCCAAGACGCTGGTCGAAGGGCCGGAGGACGGGGAGGTCCCCGACGATGACCAGACGGCGGGCGTGCACTACGAGGAGCATGAGGTGGACGCCGCGGAGTTCGGCCGCATCGCCGCCCAGACGGCCAAGCAGGTCGTGATGCAGCGGGTGCGAGAGGCCGAGCGCGAGATCGTCTTCGATGAGTTCAGCCATCGCGTCGGCGAGATGATCACGGGCGAGGTCCAGCGCAAGGACGCCCGCAACGCCTTCATCGCGGTGGGGCGCACCGAGGCGCTGCTGCCCGCCAACGAGCAGATCCCGGGCGAGACCTTCCGCTTCGGCGATCGGCTCAAGCTCTACGTGCTGGACGTGCGCAAGACCACACGCAACCCGCAGATCATTCTCTCGCGGCGGCACCCGGGGCTGGTGGTGCGCCTCTTCGAGCAGGAGGTCCCGGAGGTCTATGACGGCGTGGTCGAGATCAAGTCCGTGGCGCGAGAGGCCGGGGCCCGCTCCAAGGTGGCCGTGATCTCGCGCGACGCGCAGATCGATCCCGTCGGCGCCTGCGTCGGTCATCGGGGGGCCCGGGTGCAGTCGATTGTGGACGAGCTGCGCGGTGAGAAGATCGACATCGTTCGCTACTCGGAGGATCCATCGGAGTACCTCAAGAGCGCGCTCTCGCCCGCCAAGGTCTCACAGGTGCAGCTCAACGAGGAGCAGCGCTCAGCAGTCGTCGTGGCTCCCGACGACCAGCTCTCGCTGGCGATCGGCCGGCGCGGGCAGAATGTGCGTCTGGCGGCCCAGCTCACCGGCTGGCGGATCGACATCCAGAGCCATACCCAGTGGGAGAGCGAGGCCGAGCGCGCCGCCAAGGAGGAGGCCGCCGCGGCTGAGGAGGAGGCCAAGCGGGTCCGGGTCTACGAGCTGGCCAAGGAGCTGGAGGTGCCCAGCGCCGAGCTCGTGGAGATCATGCAGGAAGAGGGCATGGACGTCACCAGCCACGCCTCCAGCGTGACCGCCGCGGAGGCGGACATCATCCGCGACCTGCTGCTCGGCGGCGAGGGTACTCTGGACGATATCGAGCTGGGCAACATCGAGATCGAGCTGTAGTCGAGACGCGCCGGCCCGACAGGCAGTAACGGATTGACGTGCGGAGGTGTAGGTCTTGGCAGACCAGGTCCGAATCTTCCAGCTCGCCAGGAAGCTTGGGCTGCGTACAGAGGCCCTGCTGAAGGTCCTCGCTGAGCTCGGCGTGGAGGAAGTCACCGCGGCCTCCAGCATCGACATGGAGACCGCCCGCGCCGCCGAAACCAAGGCG
>JBNGDZ010000574.1:0-3121 GCA_049975765.1 Armatimonadota bacterium | reverse complement strand
CGGGAGGAGGTGGGCCGGGCGATGGTGAATGGCTTTCAGCGCGCCGGGATAGCAGCTCAGAGCCGCGTCCTGGCGCTATCGCACGATGGGGCGAGGGTCATCGATTGACTCCTGCGCCCCCAGCGTTCGCGCATTCCGCGATCGGAGTGAGTCCCGTTGAGTGAGGTCACGCCACAGCAGATCGCAGAGGCCATCGACGCCCGCGCCGAGCAGGCCCGGGAGTGGCTCATGGAGCTGATTGAGTTCGAGAGCGTCCAGGGCAACGAGCAGGGCGTCCAGGCCTACATGAAGAGCCTGCTCGACGACCTCGGCATCCGGGCCGAGTACCGCGAGATCCCCGACGACATCTTCGAGGATCCCGAGTACAGCCACAACGAGAACGAGATGCCCTACGAGGGCCGCCATAACCTGGTGGCCGACATCCCGGGCTCGGGCGGCGGTCGCAGCCTCATCGTCCAGGCGCACACCGACGTGGTGCCCGGCGCCGACTGGGAGGAGGCCTTCGACCCGCAGTTCGACGGCGAGCACGTCACCGGTCGTGGCGCCATGGACGATAAGGGTCAGGTCGTCCTCCAGACGCTCGCCATCCGCGCCATCATGGACCTGGGCATCCAGCTCAAGGGCGGCGTCCAGCAGCAGCTCGTCATCGAGGAGGAGGTCGGCGGCAACGGGGCCCTGGCGCTGATCCGCCAGGGCGAGCGCGCCGACGGCGTCATCGTCGGCGAGGGCTCGTCGCTGAATATCTTCCCCGCCAACCGCGGCGCCATATGGTTTCGCGCCAAGACCTTCGGCACCCCCAAGCACATGGGCCGCCGCCATGAGGCCGAGAACGCCATCGAGCACATGATGGAGGCCATCCAGCGAATGCTGGACTACGAGAAGAGGCTCATCGCCGATAGCGAGGGCTACCCGCTCTTCGAGCGCTACGAGGCGCCCGTGCAGCTCTGCCTGGGAATCATCCGCGCGGAGGGCTGGCCGTCGATGGTGGCCGGCGAGTGCGTGCTCGAGGGCGGCGTGGGCTTCCTTCCCAATAAGTCCATGGATCAGGTCAAGCAGGAGCTCTACGACGCCGTCATGGAGACCGACGACGAGTGGCTCAGAGACCACTTCGAGCTCACCTACCCCAAGCTGCACAACGACTCCTACGAGATCCCCGGCGACCACCCGCTCCCGGTCACCTTCCACGAGGCGGTGAAGCAGTTCGAGCCGAACTCGGAGATCTTCGGCTGGAACGTCTCCTGTGATGCCCGCCTCTACAACCGCATCGGCGGCATGCCGGTGATCGTCTACGGCGTCGGCGACATCCAGGAGGCCCACTCCGACAACGAGAAGGTCTCCATGACCGAGCTGCTCACCGCGGCCAAGGGCCTGGCGCTGGGCATCATCAACTGGTGCGGGGCGGAGTGATCGGCGGCTCAGAGCAGTTGTGCGGGACGGCCGCCCACCGCCTGTCTCCGCGCTCCAGCGGTGTCCACCGGGACCGCGCGTTGCGCAGAGCAGGGCATCGTCTCACAGCGTTTCGAGGAGGTGCCATCGTGAGGATCATCGGACCGCTGTGCGCGGCGGCCATCATCGGGCTGGTCGGCTGCGGCGCCCGCGCCCAGGACGACCGGCTCTCCGACCGCTGGTTCTATCTGTCCACGAACTTCCTGGTCGAGGAGAACGTTGCGACCGGCCGGCAGCTCCTGGAGCGCGCCGCCGAGGCGGGGTACAACGGCGTGCTGGTCGCCGACAGCAAGTTCGGCTTCCTGCAGGACATGCCCCAGCGCTACTTCGACAACGTCGCGGCCTTCAAGAGCACCGCCGATGACCTGGGCATCGAGATCATCCCCGCGGTGATGCCCATCGGCTACTCGTCAAGCCTCCTGTACAACAACCCGAACCTGGCCGAGGGTCTTCCGGTCCGCGACGCCCTCTTCGTGGTGGAGGATGGCTTGGCGCATATCGTCGCCGATCCGCCGGTCAGTCTGCCCGGCGGCGACTTCGAGCAGGCCGAGGGAGACAGCTTCGCCGGGTGGGACTGGCAGGATCAGGCCGGCGCCATCACCTTCGCAGACACCGAGATCGTCCACGGCGGCCAGCAGTCCTGTCGCATCGAGAACGTGGGGTCGGCCGACCCGGAGCACGGTCACGGGCGGCTGAGCAGGACCATCGACGTGGCGCCCTTCCGCTGCTACCACCTGCGAGCGTGGATCCGCGCGGAGGACTTCGAGGCCGCCTCCGGGGTGCGTATGTTCGCCATGTCCGAGGACGGGCGGGTGCTCTCCCTCTCCTACAGCGATCTTGGCGTTGAGCCCACCCAGGACTGGACTGAGCACCATGTCGTCTTCAACAGCCTCGAGAACGCGAAGGTCCGCGTCTATGTCGGCGTCTGGGGTGGGGTGGGCGGCCGACTGTGGCTCGACGACGTCGCCGTCGAGGAGCCGGGCCTGCTGAACATCCTGCGCCGCGAGGGCTGCCCGTTGACTGTGCGGGGCGAGGATGGGACTGTCTACGAGGAGGGCCGCGATTTCGAGCGCGTCGTGGATGAGCGGATGGGCACGGTCCCGTGGCCCGGCAGCTACGAGATCTACCACCAGGCTCCCCCGATCCGCCTCACCGGCGACTCGCGCATCGAGGACGGCCAGCGCCTCCGCGTGGGCTTCTACCACCCGGTCATCATTCACCGCAGTCAGGTCACCTGCTGCCTCAGCGAGCCGGAGGTCTACGAGATCCTGGCCGACCAGGTGCGGCAGGTCGAGGAGATGCTGCAGCCGCGCTCCTACTTCATGAGCCATGACGAGATCCGCGTCGCCAACTGGTGCCGGGCCTGCCAGGAGCGCGGGATGACGCCCGGAGAGCTGCTGGCGGACAACGTCAGCCGCTGCACCGAGATCATCCGCGACGTGAGCCCCGACGCGCGCATCTTCGTGTGGTCGGACATGTTCGACCCCTACCATAACGCCCACGACGACTACTACCTGGTCAACGGCACGTGGGCCGGCTCCTGGGAGGGACTGGACCAGGACGTTATCATCGCTGCCTGGTACTTCCGCAGGCGCGAGCAGAGTCTGCCCTGGTTCGCCGAGCGCGGGCACACACAGATCCTGGCCGGCTACTATGACAGCGGCGACTTCCACAC
>JBNGDZ010000573.1:0-3129 GCA_049975765.1 Armatimonadota bacterium | reverse complement strand
ACAGAGGCGATAGCGCATCGGCAGGCTCTGCAGCCCTCCGCCGAGGTCCGCGGTGACCCAGAGCTCCTCGTTCGGAGGGAGGGGCTTTGGGAGGTCCACAGTCAGCGTCCCGCTGGGGCGCCAGGCCGCCTTTTGCACCCAAGGGGTCGGCTCATCGGGGACATCGAAAGTGACGGGGATGGCATCTGAGTGTCCCTGAGCCGGCGCACTGAATGGCACCGTGGGCGTCTCGCACCGCCACGTCTCGGGCATCTGCAGGTGCAGCGTCCCGGAGACATCATGGGAGAGGAAGTTGTAGACGCGGGCGGTGATGACATGGTCGGGCCCCGGCTCGAGCAGCGTACCCTTGGTCACCGGCCTGCCGGTGGGGAAGTTCAGGGCGACGAAGACTCTGCGCAGGCTGGGCGGCTCGATGGCGGTGAGGGCGTGAGCGGCGCGCACCTGCAGGACCGCCGCCCACCAGGCGCCCCGTCGGTGCCCGCCGCTGCCGGTGACCAGGCGGAGCTGCTCGGAAGCGCGGTCGAGCAGCCGGTCCGCGAAGGGGCACTCGGCGCCCTGCCACGCGCCATCGAACCGCTGCCGGATGCCGCGTATCTGCGCCCGGACTCTCTGCAGATCATCGGGGCTGACGTTGTTCATGCGCCGCCAGCGCTCACCGAGGGCGTCCGCCACCGCGCCGAGGTCCTCGAGCTGCTGGGCCAGTCGCCAGATGGTGTTGGTGTGAACCGGCCGCAGATCGTCGGCGGCGCGGGCGTTGCCGACCGCCTGCAGCGTCCCCGCGCCGACTGTTCGCTGGACCTCGAAGAAGGCCGCTGCCCCGTGCGCGGGACGGCGCTCATAGCGGTCACAGGCCCGGTCCACGGCCTGGCGGACCCGATCCGGGAAGTCCGGCGCCACGGCCTCGGCGGCGTCCTCCTCCAGCGTGCCGATGTACGCGGAGTTGTGGGGGCTCTCATGGTCGAGCTCGGTGGTGAGCCGGCGCTCCAGGGCGTTGGTGACGGCCTCGCGCAGATACCGCCATGAGAGCCCCATAATGGCGCAGGCGTCCTCGCTCACCTCGACCGTGGCTGTCGGGGCCTGCAGGCCGATACGCCGCCCCAGGCATGTCATCTGCTGCGCCCCGGCTGCGACATCAAGGCGCATCGCAGCCGTCCCGCCTCTGGTCCATACCACGGCAACCGGGACGCCGTCGCGGAAGAACAGCTCCGCGCGTACACCGTCGGGGGCGTTCAGCGACCCGATGTACCGGGCGTCCTCCAGCAGCCAGCGGGTCACGGCCCAGGCCACGTAGGCGGGCCGTGGGCGGTAGCCGTCCTCGACGCGATCCACCAGAGCGTAGTGCGTTCCGCCATCGGTGATGACGCCGCCGGTGCACCCGGAGCGGATGTAGTGATGCTGCCGGAAGGCCCGGAGGATGGCGTAAAGGCGGAGGATGAAGCCCGGCTCGCCCTCCCGGTCGGGGGCGTGGAAATCGACCTCGGTGAAGGCCGTCTCCCTCGGGACACCGGGCTTGAGCAGCACCTGGGGCATGTTCCGGAACCAGTGCATCAGCTCGTACTGGGGATCATCGCCGAACGGGTGATAGGCCATACGGTCGAAGTAGTCGGAGCAGTTCGCGGCCACCGTGAGGCCCATCTCCGTCCAATGGCCGCACGAGCCGTAGACGATGGGGACGCGCTCGGACGCCCGCAGCCTGCAGTAGGCGATGCGGAGCATGTCGAGATAGCGGTCCCAGTCGCCGTAGTAGAAGCTCTGGTCGGCCTCGCTCCACACCTCCCACGCCACCACCAGAGGTCTGCCGGAGCGCGCGAGGGTGTCGGTGGGGTGAGAGGGGTCCGGAGGGAGGCGCCTGCCAAGCAGCCGCCGGCCCATCATGTCGATGAAGCGGTACCACTCGACCGTGGTCCTGGGCTGCCAGGTGTACCAGGCCGTAGCGACGCGCCCTTCGGCGTCGATCGGCTTCTCGCTGTAGTGCCGCGGAGTGTGCCCCGTGAGTATGGTGAGCTGCATGTCATGCTCCAGCGCGTGCTCGATGAAGCCGTCTACCTTGGTGGTGTCGAACTCGCCCATGCTGGGCTCGATGACCGTCCACGGGCACTCCGCGCGAAGATGCCGCGTCCCCATCTGCTGCAGGATCTGCCACTCCTCATCCGAGCGAGGCAGGTAGTGCACGCCGAAGATGCCGCCGCGCCCCTGGCTTTCGTCCGGGTGTGGCAGCAGGCAAAAGACCTCGTCGATGCGGTCACCGGACGCGGGCTGCAGGGTGAGCGTGTAGTAGCCAGGCCCCAACTGCTCGCGCACCCGCAGGGCGGTGTTGTTGGCGCCCAGGCGGACGGAGCCGGTCGCCCACTTTGTGCCGTAGCTGTCGTGGATCTGCCACTGCGCGTCCTGTGGCTCTGAGTCGGAATGGATGAGGAACTGCACGGCCTCGCCGCGCAGGAAGGTGCGCGCCGGTCGCTCAGTCGTCACCCGGTAGCCAGCGGCAGGCGCTACGTCTGTACCCATGACAGCTACCGCGAGCAGCACTGCGGAGCACAAGCAGTAGCGCGCCCCGGAAGACAGCATGGCCGGTGCCTCCTCTTCGTGTTAGTGGGATAGCGGCGAGCCGAGGGTGCTGTGGGCCGCCTGGAAGGCTGTCTACCGGGTATATCGGCAGGCTCGCCGGCGGGTTTAGCCTGGGCGTTTGACGGCGTTGATAAGAGCATCTACGATACCTCGGGGTTCGCTCCGGGGGGCGCGCGCGAAGCCATGCCAAGAGATTGCCGATCGGAGGCCCGACATGAGACTCGGCGGCCCGCTGTTCGAGACCTGGTCGACCCCACAGCAGTGGGCGACACTGGTTGCCGCCAGCGGCTACTCCGCGGCATTCTGCCCCGTGGGCGAGGACGCGGATGAGGAGACCGTGGCGGCCTACGCGGAGGCGGCAGCGGAGGCGGATGTCAGCATCGCAGAGGTCGGGGCCTGGCAGAACAACCCCATCAGCCCCGACGACGCCGTGCGACGGGCGGGGATCGAGGGCTGCTGCCGAAGCCTGGAGCTTGCCGACCGCATCGGCGCGAGGTGCTGCGTGAACGTGTCAGGCAGCCGCGGGGAGATCTGGGACGGTCCGCATCCGGAGAACCTGAGGGC
>JBNGDZ010000572.1:0-3136 GCA_049975765.1 Armatimonadota bacterium | reverse complement strand
CACCGACACCCCGCCCGGCGCCGTGATCCCTCTGTTCCCGCTGGTCTACAGTGACTGCGTGCAGATCATGACCCACCAGGGCAATCGCATAGCGGCCGGCGACGAGAGGAAGATGGCCGATCACATCCTGTTCGCCGAGATGCATCTGCCGCGCTTCGGGAACCACCTCTACTGGCAGGACGCGGAGGCCAACCGCATCCCGGTCGTGCCTCTGGAGCCGGTAGTGGAGCAGGTCGGCGACCGCAGCTTCGCCATCACCTACCGCTGGCGCGTCGAGGGCGCCATCCAGGAGGATCTGCGGACCTTCGTGCACTTCACCCACCCCGCCGCCACACGGCCTGAGGACATCGCCTTCCAGGACGATCATCTGCCCGAGCCGCCCACCTCGCAGTGGCAGCCCGGCTCGACCGTGGAGGTCGGGCCGCGCACTGTGACGGTGCCACCGCAGTTCGACGGCCGCAGCCAGGTCCTTGTGGGCATGACCTCCGGGGAGGGCCGGGTGCTGCTCTCGGACGTGCAACACAGCAACCGCCGCTATGCGCTGGGGAGCATCGTCACGACGGAGGAGGGCATCGAATTCGAGCCGGCCGAGCCCGGCCGGGTGCGGGAGCTGTGGTCGCGAAGCGACGGCGGCTGGGCGGAGGGGATGTGCAGCACCGACGTGGTGATCAAGAACACCTGGGAGGTCCTCAGCCCGCTCAATGTGATCACCGCCGAGGAGCCGCTCGCCAGTCACGAGTTCCTCACCGACGACCGCCTGGTGCAGCGCACGCGCTTCGGCGACGTGACCATCACCGTCGCGTATGAGAGGCCGGCCGAGGTCGATGGCACTACGCTGCCCGCCCACGGCTTCGTTGTCGAGAGCCCGACGTTCGTGGCCTTCTGCGCCACGAGCTACGCGGGCCTCGACTACGACACGCCGGCGCTCTTCACCGCCCGCAGCCTGGACGGCCGGCCGATCGCCCAGTCCGGCCGTGTCCGCGTCTACCATGGCTTCGGGGACCCGAGCATCAGGCTGGGCGGCCGGCTCTTCGAGGTCCAAAGAGAGCAGGTCATCAGCCCAAGGGACTGAGCTGGAGGGCCGGGTCGATGAAAGGCTCACCGAGATGCTCCGCGGTTGCGCTGCTGTTGGCGCTGTCGCTGACGACCCTTGGTGCACAGGAGGGCGAGGGCCTGGTGGAGTTGCCCGTCATCTATCTGTCCGTGCACGGCTTCTCGTGGGTCGAGATGACACCCGACGATCCGAGACGTGAGGAGCCCCGCTGGGAGCAATGGCCGGGGCGGTGTGATCTGGTGCATCCTCTGGGCTTCGAGTACCGCCTGCGGATCTACCAGACCATACGCAATGCTCCCCCGGATTCGGGCCTGCTTGTGATCCCCACCGGCAGCCCTGCGAATAACGCCATGATCGAGTACGCCCGGCGCTACTTCGGCGACCGGATAGCCGTGTGCGAGTTCGGCTACAACCGGGAGGAGTTCCTGCAGGAGCTTGGCGAGGAGTTCAGGAGCCAGCTTGAGCGAGACAGGACGGCCGCTGAGGCAATGCGCGTCGAAGGAGTCTCTGACGCGGCGTTCGACAACGAGTTCCTCGCCTGGGAGCGATCGCGCGCCTGGGCGGTGGATCTCAAGCGCACGCTGGAGGCGAACGGCTACACCTTCGACCCTGAGAACGTGCGCATGGTCTGCTGGGGAGGCGACTGGCGAGGCTGTGCCGCGACCTATCCCATCCAGATGGCGCGGGCCTGGGGGCTTGCCCAGCCGGTTGAGAGACGCTGGGATCTGATCATCCATGATACCGGGCCCCTGGACATAACCGCGGATCTCGTGGTGGCGAACGTGAAGCTGCCCGAGAACATCCGTCTGTTCGTGTTCCGCAGCAAGGAGGGCCTGTACTGCGCCGAGTACTGGGATGGCATTCACTCGCCACTGGACCGGCCCAAGGCCGTGGAACTCACCTTCCCGACCGCGTCGGTCCGTGTGGTGGATGTCCACGTGCGGGCGAGGACCGATCTTCTCGACCGCATCACCGCGAACGCGGGCACCGGTGGCCACACCCCGCACAGGCCCGACATCCTGCAGGCGGACCCATCGCTGCCGCTGGATGACTTCTACTCCGCGCTGACCTCGGGGACAGTCGTGGTAAGGGAGTAACGATGGCCTGAAGCGGGCGGAGCAGAAGCCCGGCGGCCAGCGCTAAGATACGCGCGAGCGCACGTGCGATGCGTGCAGTTCTGGGTCTTTTCTGTGAATGCGCCGAGAGACTTGTGAGCTTCCTTGCGCAGGGGGGCTCGTGGTGTGAGGCGAATCCCCGTCTGCTGGCCCAACCAGGCTGACGGGGATTCCCGTTTTCTGGGAGAATGCGGCTGAGGAGGTAGATGATGAGGCGTCACGCGGGTGTCTGTGCGTGCCTCTGTGTCCTGGTCTGTGGCGTATGCGCGTCCGCCGAGGATTACGACTGGCAGCAATGGGGCGACAACGGTCACTGGTATGCGGTGGTGGCGGATACGGGGAGCTGGGAGACGCAGCAGGCGGCAGCCGAGGCTGAAGGAGCCTACCTGGCCACGATCACCAGCGAGGATGAGCAGGGCTTCGTGCTCGGGCTGATCCAGGACCAGGAGGACGTCGAGGACTACTACTGGATCGGGCTCCTGCAGGATCCTGGCGGCGAGGAGCCGGTGGGCGGCTGGCACTGGGTCACGTCAGAGGCTCTCAGCTACACTAACTGGAATCGCAACGAGCCCAACAACCAGGGCGATGAGGACTTCGGGGCCATCTACACCAGGTCGCTGCCGATCAACGGGAAATGGAACGATGCGTCCGGCACCGCCCAGCTCCCGGCGCTGTTCGAGAGCGACGACAAACCCGGCGGCGACCCTCCCGCTGTGGAGCTGGACGCGCCCTGCCCTCAGACGCTATGGCCGCCCAACCGTAAGCCGCAGGCAGTGACCGTGGCCGGGCGGGTCACCGATCAGGGCGGCGGCATCGGGGCGGCATGGATCGTCGTGGACGACGAGTACGACGAGTGCGGGGAAACACGGGACATCACTGACGCGCTGGGCGATGACGGGAGCTTCGAGATCCTCATCGATCTGGTTCGCTGGCGCGCCGGATGGGACCGGGACGGCCGGGAGTACGT
>JBNGDZ010000571.1:0-3143 GCA_049975765.1 Armatimonadota bacterium | reverse complement strand
GCATCAGACCGGCCGCGTCGCCGCCGCCATGCTCGGCCATCATGAAGAACATCATCATCTGTGCCGGGTCCATGCCGGCCTCCGACAGCACCGCCAGGAAGGTGGCCGCCTCCCGCTCGATGCCCAAGTCAACGAACTTCTGGATACGCTGCTCAATCTGCTGCTCGGCCGCGACGCGCTTGAGGTCCTCCTGCGCCTCAGTCTGCTCCTGCCCCAGCGCGGGGCCCGCCACAAGAACGGCCAGAACCATCGCTGCAACCAGTTGCCTCATTGCTGTCACCTCACGCTGACGGCTTGATCCGCCAGTTTGCGTCGCTCAGAGATTCCTACGCACGCTTCGACCCCGGCCGTCGCGACCCCTCTGCGCATCCGCCGAAGCTTGGCACTGGCCGTCGCAGCAGCGGGCCTCGCACGGCGGCCAGGTACGAGGAGCAGCGAGCGGGGAGGTCTGCCCGAGGGGTCGATGGAACAATGGGAGGCAAGCCCATGTCACATGAGCCGAGCGATCGTCGGGGCGGCTTCGAACGGCGCGACAGGCCAGAGGATTACGCGCCCGGAGAGAGGGTATAGTACGCACGGGCCTCATGTGCCGGGCAGAGAGCTGCGCGTCGGTTGGACAGACATCTCGTGAGTGGACGGGCTGCGAGGCACTCCCGGGGCCGCGCGGCGCATCCGTCCGCATAAGCATGGGCCGACCGGTGGGTGTCCAGTTCTACGTCTATGAGCTGCATGACGACCAAAGCGATGAGCCGCGACGGCTGTCGTGGGATGGCTGGTGGACGCTGGATGACTGGCTGAACGAGGAGGGCCTGGATGCCGAGGGCCTCTCCGCCCGCCAGTTCGAGTTCCAGCAGGTCAGGCAGGTGCTCGAGCAGACCGCGAAAGTCGAGGACGATGCGGCCAGCGGCCAGTACGTCTCCCCCCTGCCGGACCTGAAGAACTCGTTGCTGATCTTTGGGTTCGAGACCGAGGCGGCGGACTATATCGTCTCGACCGTCGAGCTGCCGTGGCTCCTGCCGCAGGCGGTCAACGGCTGGGAGGCCGCACTGGCCTTCAACGTCGAGCGCATCGGGGGCAGAGATACCGACGGCTACTTCGAGGACGAGGAGTAGCAGCCGCGCGTCGATCGCCTGAGGCGGGAGGGGGCGACGGCTGAGTCCGTGCCACGCTGAGCCACACCGGCAGCGACTGGATAAGCGGGGGTAACCATGCTCGAGCGGCTGGAGCGGGCATTGTGGCGGGCTGCGCGCCTGAACCCGTGCGTGATGGTGCATGAGCTGCGGCTGCGCATGCGCACCGGCCGCGCCTTCGTGCAGATGTTCCTCTTCGTCCTGCTGTGCTCCGTGGCGGTCGTCGGTCCTGTGGTCCATCACATGGTCGTATCGGCGGCCGCCGGCCCCGGCGACCCCGCATCAGTTCGAGAGCTTGGCCGCCTCAGCCTCATGGCCCTGGTCATGGTTCTGCTCACACTGCTGGCATTCGTAGTTCCGGCCTACGCCGCCACGGGCATCGCCGGCGAGCGGGATCGGGACACCCTCGCGATGCTGCGTGCCACCATGCTCTCGGCCTCGGACGTGGTGCTGGGCAAGTTCGGGGCGGTGGCGGCCTACACCGTCATGCTGATCCTCCTGGCCGCACCGCTGGCCTCCTGGACGATCCTCGTCGGAGCGGTTTCTCCGGGGGAGGTGGCGGAGCTAAGCGCGCTGCTTGTGGCCTTCGGCCTGGCGCTGGCCGGCATCAGCACCTGGCTGTCAGCGCTGTGCCGCTCTCCGGTCGCGGCGGTGGCGCGGAGCTACATCCTGCTGCTGGTGATCTTCGGCGGAGCTCCGCTGCTTCAGTGGCTCTTTCGGCAGCTTGGCTCCGTCTCGCGCATGATGTTCGAGGAGATGGCCTCGTTCGTTATCTTCACCATCCCCACGGCGATCACGGCCTGGCTGATCGCGGCGCTGGTGCGCTGGGTCGTCTTTCGAGCGGGGCGCCTCCCCGACGCCCGCTCCCAGGCCGTACTGGGCACCGTGATCTTCTTCATCGCCATCGTCGCCCTCATCAACGTGTTTGAGCCCGCGGTATCCGGCAGCCTGCACGGGAGCCTGGTTGTCCGGGTCATTCCGTACGTCGTCGCGAACGGCGTCCTGAATTGGGGCGACGCGTCGGCGTGGCCCTTTGTCTGGGGGTACCTTACCATCGCGGCGGCCGGCTGCCTGTTGGCTGTGCGGTGCCTGAAGCTGCGCGAGTTCCGGCCCGTGAAGTACGAGGACATCTTCGAGCAGGTGTGGCTGCGGGTGCGCGCGCTGCGGCCGTCCCGCCAGGACGCGTGAACGGGGGCAGGGACGACAACGGCCGGGCGCGAGCGCAGTCGCGCCGCTGCACACGGCACGACAAGCGACGCTGTCCCGTGGTGCGGAGGACCTCCTCCGGACGTCGTTCGTCGCTGTCGGGCTGCAAGCCCGACCTACGCGAAGGATGGAGACAGCAGCCGCGCCGGAACGCAAGCCGGACCGCGGGCCGCACGGCAAGGGCGCATCGCGACCGCGGTGCGCCTCAGGCGTGCCTCCGGCAAGGTCCTCCTGCCCAGCGTGGCGAACCCCCGACACGCACTTTCAGGAGGTGGCCCCTATGTACCGACGATGGACCACGGCATGCGTGGTAATCGCGCTGATCTTTGGCGCATGGACGGCGCTCTGCCAGGAGGCGGACGTCATGCGGCTCTACGTGTCTGTGGACGGCGACGACGCGGCAACGGGAGCGGCCGAGGCCCCGCTGGCGACGCTGGAGGGGGCACGCGACCGTATCCGCGCGCTCCGCGAGGCCGGAGAGCTTGCCGGCCCGGTCGAGGTGCTGATCCGCGGTGGGACCTACCGGCTGCGCGAGACCTTCGTGCTCGAGCCCCAGGACTCCGGCACCGCCGAGGCGCCGGTGACCTACGCGGCGTATCCGGGGGAGGAGCCGGTGATCTCCGGCGGGCGGCCGGTCACCGGCTGGCAGCCGGCCGGGGGCGGGCTGTGGCAGGCGCACATCGCCTCCGTCGAGCGGGGCACGCGCTACTTCCGCCAGCTCTGGGTCAACGGGCGGCGCGCCACTCGCGCCCGCATCCCCAACCGCGGCTACCTGCAGCTTCAGGGGCTGGTGAACCCCTACAACCC
>JBNGDZ010000570.1:0-3161 GCA_049975765.1 Armatimonadota bacterium | reverse complement strand
AAATAAGTATCATATCCAACGGTTGGCGTCTCTGCCGCCGGCGTGGACTGCACCCGCGCCAGCGAGGAGTTGGAGGAGCACCTCGCCACGCTCGAGGCCGACGCCGGGGCGCGAATCGAGCAGTCGCGAGAGGCACTGCGGGCGGTCATCGACGAGCTTCGCGCGGCAGAGCTGAACGCGCGGATCGAGCAGCTTCCGGATCAGGCGCGGGAGACCGAGGCATTTGAGCGGCTCATCGACGCCAAGCGGCTGAAGGACTACGCGGCGGCGAAAGAGATCCTGTCCGAGATCGACGAGGTGACTGGCAAAGAGTAGCTGGGCACGTGCGTCCCTGCACTACCGACTGCGGGCGGGCCGATGGAGCATCGCTGGTTGCCCGGTCGTCTGCAGGGGGCCGGTCTGTGTCCCGGCCCGGTCGTTGGCCTTCGCGAGGTGTGCAGAGGAACGGCGGGCCGGACAGTGGTCCGGCCCCTCCATACGACGAACGGCGATGGCCGGCGGGGGCGGCGGCTTCCCACCTCGGTCTGCGAGCTCCCTTCAACCTGCTTCGCCACAGGCAACGTGGAGGTGTAGGGCATCGGTCTGCTGAGCGGATGGTCTGACGCGCGCGGGCGCAGGCTCGGTGTGGGCTGCCTGGTGCTCGGCCTCATGCTGGCGGCTGCGCTGGCATCCTGCCAGCCTGAGGAGCCGCCCGCAGAGCCGCCGGCGCCGGCTCACGTCCCACCTCACGATCCGGGCCCCATCACGCAGTGGCCGCGCTTCCGCGGCGTACAGGGCGCGGGGATCGCGCAGTTCGGCGATCTTCCGGTGACCTGGGACGCAGAGAGCGGCGAGAACGTGAGCTGGCAGACGCCGCTGCCGCTGCCCGGTGCGAACTCCGCGATCATCTGGGAGGACCGGGTCTTTGTGACAGGTGCGGACGAGCGGCGGCGGGAGGTCTACTGCCTGGACGCCGAGACCGGCCGCATGCTGTGGACGACGCCGGTCGCTGAGGACTACGCCGGGCCGGTCCCGCGCACGCATCGCATGACCGGCTTCGCGGCGCCGACCGGGACCACTGACGGCGAGCGCGTGTATGAGGTCTTCCCGACCGGGCACGTGGTGGCGCTGGACTTCGACGGCCGGGTGGTGTGGCGGCGGCACTTCGACATGACCGAGGACATCTATGGCCACGCCTCATCGCTGGTCCTGCATCGGGGGCTGCTCTACGTGCAGATCGACCTCGGCAAGCCGGACATCGGCAGATCGCACATGGTGGCACTGCAAGCGGAGACCGGCGAGACGCTGTGGGACATCCACCGACCGGTCCAGGGCTCCTGGACCACGCCCATCGTCATCGACACCGGCGAGCGCGAGGAGCTCATCACCAGCGCCAAACCGTGGGTCATCGCCTACGACCCCGGCACGGGCGAGGAGCTGTGGCGGGTGCGGTGCGTGGAGGGCGACTCGGCGCCCTCGCCTATCTACGCGAACGGGCACGTCTACGTCGCGAACATCTACGCGGAGCTGACCGCGATCCGCCCAGGGGGATCGGGCGATGTAACCGACACGCACGTGAGCTGGTCGAAGCCCGGGCGGCTGCCGGACATCACCAGTCCGCTGAGCGACGGCGAGGTGGTCTGGACGCTCTCGACGGATGGCGTCCTGAGCTGCTATGACGCCGACGACGGCGCAGTGCAGTTCGCGGAGCGGCTGGGGGCGCGCTTCCGCGCGTCGCCCTCGCTGGTGGGGGACAGGGTCTACCTCATCAGCGAGTCCGGCGACGGGCTCATCGTGGCGGCGGAGCGGCGGCTCCGGACGCTCTCCACCGGGCGCTTCACCGAGCCCGTGTACTCCTCGCCGGCCTTCGCGCACGGGCGGATGTACGTGCGGGGACTGCGACACCTGTTCTGCGTGTCCGGCGGCTGAGAGGTCACAGCAGGGGCTCAAGCAGATGCAGCAGCAGGCGGCCGAAGTGCACGAAGGCGCTGCCGGTCGTCGAAAGGGGGCGGATGAAGACGTCGGTCTGGCGGAAGTAGGGGCGGAACATCCACAGCATCTGCATCCCGATGAGGCCGTAGAGGACCATCCAGGCCTTCATGACACGCAGGCTGCTCGCCCGGATGGCCGGGTCCTCCTGCACCGCCGCCGTAGCCTGGAGGGCGAAGCCCGCGCCGCAGGCGCCGCAGATGAGTATCGCCACGAGGTTCATGAAGACCACGAACTCGTAGTCCTGCAGCGACGTGAGCATCACGAAGCCCAGCGGGGGCGTGAGCGCGAACAGCAGGATGGTGGTGACGAGGATGGCGCTGAGGACCACCGCCGCGGTCTGGCCCAGCGACAGCCGGCTGCCTGTCAGAGAGCTGAGCATGTAGAGCGCCAGCAGCGACAGCGCGGAGGTGGCGAACATCATCCCGGGGAGCTTGATGGCATCGTAGAGCACCTGCCACCCCCCGGCGTAGAGCCCGACGGTCACGCCATAGACGGCCGCGAACAGCGCCGAGACGCCCGTCATGTGCACCAGCAGGGGCTGCAGCCGCGCTCCGCGCTTGATGCGCGCGAAGAGCGCCTCGCGCTCCCCCAGGTAGCAGCGGACCACCGACCAGCTCGTCTCGTGCCGGTCGGCCCGGGGGGAGGTGGCCATCGGCGGCTAGCCCCCTGAGCCGCCCAGGAAGACCCACAGGGTTCTGAGCACCGAGACGAAGAAGTTGCCGCTCCGGGGGCGGATGAACACGTCCGTGGCGTTGAAGAACGGCCGCAACAGCCAGCCCATCTGCGCGCCGACGACGGCGTAGAGGATCACCCACCACTTGAGCATCCGGATGATGGGGCTCTCGGCGCTCCGGTTAGGTGTCATGGCACCGGCGGCGCGGAAGAGGAACTGCACCCCGAAGAAGCCCGAGATCGCGAAGACCAGGACGTTGATGAGGATGCCGAACTCGTAGGCGCCGGGCGCGGTGAACATGAAGAACCACGTCACCGGCGCGAAGCCGATGAGGATCGTGGACATCACCGCGGTTGCCGTGAAGGCGATGGTGCAGGTCTGCGCCAGGCTCAGGCGACTGCCCAGGTAGCTGCTGAAGATGTAGAGACAGGGCAGACACAGGGCCAGCGTGAACACCATGCCCCACGGCATCTTTATGGGATTATACAGGATCTGCCAGCCGCCGACCGAGACACCC
>JBNGDZ010000569.1:0-3170 GCA_049975765.1 Armatimonadota bacterium | reverse complement strand
AGGGGGAACATGCAGCTCTACGGGAGCGTGCTGCGGTTCTCGATCTACGCCCTGGAGCCTGACGAGCAGCCCGGCTCCTGAGCCTGGCGTCAGCAGGCCTCGGCGGTCGGACGAGGCTGAAGGCTGCTGCGCTGGGCCTGTGACCCTGGCGGCACCTCCCGGAGGCTCGAGCAGCAGGGATTGACCGGCCAGTGCCCGACGGGAGCGCAGGTCCCAGTCAAGCGCTGACGAAGGCATTCCCCCGGAGCAAGGCCGCACGGTCCACCAGCCTGTCGCCTCCCGACCCCGGAGCTGTGACACTCCGCTGCAGGCTTCACTCCGCCGGGGGCGCGGAGGGGGCGGCGGCTGAACGATGGTCACGCCGAAGTGAATCGTCAGGAGAGGTAGAGCGTGCAAATCGATTTGACCCTCGCCGGGCTGGCAGCAGCGGCCGTGGCGATATCGGCATGTGCCGCATTCGGACAGCAAGACGACCCGGCGGCGAATCTCATTGTGAACGGATCCTTCGAGGAGGCTGGCGAGGGAGAGCTTGCCCAGGACTGGAGGCTTGAGGGCGACGCCCGAACCACCGTGACCGATGCCCCGGTGCACCACGGCGAGCGCAGCCAGTCGCTGGTGCTGGAGGCCGGGCAGCACGCCACGCTGCAGCAGACCGTTGAGGTGAAGGCTCATACAACCCACCTCTTCAGTGCCTGGGTTCATGCCAGCGGGCGGGTAGTCGCACGGGCGGGCGGGCTGGCGATGGGCTACCACCGCCAGGGGCAGTGGCAGAAGCTGGTTGGCCTCGTTCGGAGCGATGACACCGGCACCATCGATATCAGCTTCGCGTGCCGACCGCTCGACGCCGCGCCCGCGCGGGTGTGCATCGACGACGTCGCGCTGCACGAGTGCGCTGCGCCGGAGGCGCCCAGGCGGCAGGCGCTCTACGCCCAGACGCGGCTCGTGGCGGATGGCGCGGCCGAGGCCACGATCATCTACCCCTCGGGCGGCGAGCACTACCGAGCACTGGCCGAGCGCCTGGCCGCCGCCGTGGAGGGAGCCGCCGGCGTTGCGCTGCCGATGGTCGCGGACACGGATGCCACCCGGGAGGGTCCTCCGGTTCTGCGCGAGGAGCTGCGCCAACGGAACCTCGTGCTGCTGGGCCGGCTGGGGATCAACCGCGCCATCTGGCCGGCTTACAACCGCTTCCTGTGCGCGGTCGATGGCTACTACCCCGGCGGCGACGGCTACGTGGTGCGCACAGCCACCAACGTCTTCCGCAACGGTCGGAACCACATCATCCTCGGCGGGAGCACCGACGCGGGCGCTCAGCGCGCGGTTGACCGCTTCCTCGAGCTTCTGCCACAGGCGGACGATGACGGATCCCTCACGCTCCCGTGGCTGCTGGATGTTGAGCTGCAGGGCCAGTGCCAGGCCGCGTTTGAGGAGCGAGACGCGCTCTGGCGGGAGAGCCCGGACGATCCGGCCCTGCCGCCCTTCGAGCCGGGGTACGAGACGGTCCGGCGGTGGTACGAGAATGCCATGGGCTGGTACTGGTCGGGGTGGGACAGCTATCGCCGGCGCGCCATGGAGCATCTCGATCTCGTGCTCGACGACAGGGCGTACACTCATCACTACCTGGTCGAGTTCCTGGTGCGCACCTGGCGGATGATCGGCGACAGCCCCGTCATCAGCTCCGAGCAGCGACACGGCCTCGACAGCCTCATCCTGCAGAACTTCTGGGACTTCCTGCTCGGCTCGGATCTTCGCTGGATGCGCGTCTTCTCGCCGCCCTACGACGATGTCACCATCACGAGCCGTCACCAGATCGCACCACTGATGGCCGACATCGCCATGGCGCAGTTCCTCGACAGCCGCCTGCCGCTGGAGGGCGAGATCGCCGACCTCGTCAGGTTCCGGCTCAGCGAGAAGCGCGCGTTCATGGACCACATGGTGCAGCACCGCTGGGGCCCCAGCGCGCCGGGCGCCAACAACGGCATCGGCTGCCACGAGGAGATCGTGGCCTCGATGTTCCGCTACGCGCTGGAGTACGAGCGATACGGCTTCTTCGAAAGCGGCAACGCCCGCCGGGCCCTGCACCTTGACATGCTCGATCACCGAGGCGGCCGGCTGGTGCGCCCGATCGACCGGCAGGACACCCGCCTGCTGCTGGGGATGCTCGCGTCCTACTACCGCGACGGGCGCTATCTGCGGCTGATGCGCACGCTCCCGCACGAGGTCCGGCCGACGGGCTACTTCCAGGGCCGCTACGTCAATGAGGTGCATCGCTACGTGCCGGGCGCCGAGCTGACCGAGGAGGCGCCCGAAGAGTTCGCGGGCCTTCGACTCCCCGAGACCATGCCGCACGTGCTTCGCCACCTCGACCGGCTTGCCGTCGGAAGGTACCACCGGGCCGAGGTCGATCCCCAGTCGATCCTCGACTTCGTCGCCTTCCGCGGCGGCTTCGATCTAACGGATGACTATCTGGCGATCAGCGGCCTGGCGATGCACTGTGCGCCCGGCGCGATACTCACGCTCAGCTCCCAAGGAGCCTACTGGCTTCGGCAGGCGTCGGACTCCTACTTCGGCCAGAACGCGTTGCATGTGCTGCGCCTCGACAGCATCGTGGATGACCCTGCGCCCTACCCGGCCGCAGCCACGCTGGACTGGACCCATGAGCTGGACGACGGCGCAGCGGTCTCTCTGACCCTGGAGCCTTTCGCAGGGACCAGGTGGCAGCGCAGTGTCGTCTGGATCGACCCCGGCCTGTTCATCGTCCGTGACAGCGTCTCGCCGCTGGAGAGCGGTGAGTACATGATCGTCGTCAACTGGCATCCGAACGGAACGGTCACCCCCGAGGGCGGCGGCTTCCGCGTCGTGAACGGACCCAGGCGCATGCGAGTCAGCCCCCTCGGCGACGGCCTCCAGGCGCGGAGCAGCACCGATCCCGAGCAGGACATGTCTCACATCCGGGTCTCGCGCTCCGGCCCCCTGGCGGCCGGAGAGGCCGTCACCGTCACGACCGTGCTGCAGGTCACAGCGGGCCCTGACGAAACGCAGTACGCCGCGGCGATGCCGGACACACAGCGACTGACGCTGGCGCCGGAGGAGGGCGATGCCGAGAGCATGGTGATCTCCTGGGCGCCTGACGCCGCTGAGGGGCCGCCCCTGCGCGTCGAACACGTTGAGAC
>JBNGDZ010000568.1:0-3171 GCA_049975765.1 Armatimonadota bacterium | reverse complement strand
ACATCACGGAGGTCGCGGTCACGCTCTGGGAGGTTCCCTGCGCCAGGTTCGCACCGCCCGGAAGTCCCGAGGTGCCCCAGGCCGCTCTGCCGATGCTGCAGCACGCCGACGCCTTCCTGCTGCGCAACCATGGCGTGGTCACGGTCGGCCGGGACATCTGGGAGGCGCACCACCGCATGGAGTGGGTGGAGCAGGGCGCGCAGGTCGCCACCGTCATCGAGCAGCACGGCGGCGGCGAGACACTCGGGGCGGAGCGCCTTCGGGAGCTGCAGGCCATCCGCGAGGAGCTGGGCCTGGGCGTCGATCCCGTCGACTACCGGCCGGAGGGCTGCATCGAGCGCATCCTGGAGGGCTGGGGCGAGAGCGCCGAGGATCAGTGACTGACGCACCCAGAGGTGACTGGCGTGCCCACGACGCTGACCTTCATCGGGACCGCAAGCTGCACGCCTCCCGCGGATGACGACACCGCGTCATTCCTACTCAACGAGCATGTGCTCATCGACTGCGGCTGGTGCGCCGCCCTCTCGATGCTGCGGTGGAGCGATCGAGATGCGACCGACCTCTCGCACGTGCTGATCACGCACTGCCATCACGATCACTACATGGGCCTGGCCAGCGTGCTGTTCTACCGCGCCATGCAGCGGTCGCGGATCGAGGACGCCGCGGAGCTGACCGTCGCGGGGCCCGCCGAGGACATCGAGCGCGTCGTGGACCTGGCGCTCGACTACCTGCAGGCCGACCGCTTCGCGTCGGTCGGCGCCCGGCCGCTGGTAGTGCCAGTGCAGCCGGGCGATAGCCTGAGCATCGGCGAGCTGCAGGTGCAGACGGCCCCCACCCGCCATCCCGTTCAGGGCCTGGCCTACCGGATTCGCGACACGCGTACGGAGGCGACGCTGGGCATCTCGGGCGACACCGCCTACGCGCCCGAGCTGGCGGAGCTGTTCCGCGGCGTGGAGCTGCTGATCATGGAGGGCTCGACGGGCCTCACTGATCCCGACCCGGACAACCGTGCCGGCCACTCCAGCGCGCTGCAGTCCGCGCGCATCGCCGCCGACGCGGGGGCCGGAATGCTGGCGCTGGTGCACGTCGGGGCCGGCCGCAGCGACGAGCTGCTGGCCGCTGCGGCGGAGATCTTCCCCGCCACGCGCCTGCCCCGGCCCGGAGAGACGATTGTGCTGGAGGGGCGAAGATGACCACGCGCGAGCGCTTCCGGGCGGTGGCGAGCTTCCAGGAGCCCGACTACGTGCCCTACTGGTGGGCGCCCGGCATCGGGATCGCCCACCGCGAGACCATCGCGCGGTGGCAGCGCGAGGAGGGCTATCCCAGCGACTTCGAGTCCGTCGAGGAGTTCTGGGGCGTGGAGGGCTACCACCAGGTCGCGCTGCACACCGGCTTCGTGCCCGCCTTCGAGGTGGAGCGCATCGACCTGGGCGACGGATACGTGCTGGTGCGCTGCTACAAGGCCGAGACGCGGGAGCTGGCCGATAACCCGGACCACTACATGATGCCCCAGTTCCAGAGCTACATGTTCGAGGACCGCCGCGACTGGGAGACGCAGATGCGGCCGCGCTGGGACCCGGCGCACCCCGACCGGGGCAGGCCGCGGCTCCCCGACCGGCAGCCCGACGAGCCGCTGGCCGTGAACTGCCCCAGCTACTGGGGGCGGCTGCGAAGCTGGTTCGGGATCGATCGCATCAGCTACCTGATGCACGACGACCCCGACCTGATCCACGAGATCAACCGCGCTCAGACCGACCTGTTCCTCGACCAGGCCGCCTGGGTCGCCGACCGTATCCAGATCGACGCCATCTGCGGCTGGGAGGACATGTGCTACCGGGGCGGCATGCTGATCTCGCCGGAGGCCTTCGCCGAGTTCTGTGCTCCCTACTACCGGGAGGTGGCCCGCTTCGCGCGCGAGGTCGGCGCGGCGGTGGTGGACATCGACTGCGACGGCGATGTCAGCGAGCTGGTGCACTGCCTGTGGGAGGCGGGCGTGAACATGTGCCACGCCTTCGAGCCGACCCACGGCGGCTCGGACATCCTGCAGATCCGCCGGGAGCTGCCGCGCTTCGTCATCTGTGGCGGGCTGGACAAGCACGCCATGGTCGATCCCACCGGCGAGACGGCCGTCGCCGAGGTGGACGCCAAGGTGCCGCCGATGCTCGAGCACGGCGGCTATCTGCCCAGCGTCGATCACGGCCTGCCGCCGATCTGCCACTACGGCGCGCTGTGGAAGTTCATGGACCGCATACGCAAGCACTGCGGCGCGCCGCCGGCACCCTTTCAGGAGGTCGGGCCGCCGGGCTGAACGGAGGACGAGGTGGTCACGGTAGCGAAGGGCACTGTCACAATCGCAGCGCGGCAAGAAAGGGTGTAGAGCATGGAGTACCGCAACCTTGGCAAGTGGGGCGTGAAGCTCAGCACAATGGGCCTTGGCAGCTACCTGACCATCGGTATGCACGTCGATGACGAGACCGCTGCCGAGTGCGTGAAGGTCGCGTTCGACGGAGGCATCAACTGGATCGACACCGCCAACGCCTACAACCGGGGCCAGGCCGAGATCTCGTTGGGGAAGATCCTGCAGGACTATGACCGGGACGACTATGTGCTGGCGACCAAGGTCTGGGCGCCGATGGGCGAGGGGCCGAACGACAGCGGGCTCTCGGCCAAGCACGTTTTCGAGCAGTGCCACGCCTCCCTGCGGCGCCTGCAGACCGACTACATCGACCTGTATCAGTGCCACCGCCCGGACCCGGAGACGCCGCTGGAGGAGACCATTCGCATCATGGACGACCTCGCCCGGCAGGGCAAGATCCTCTACTGGGGGACCAGCGAGTGGCCGCCGGAGCTGCTGCAGGAGGCCGTGGACCTGGCGAAGATGATGGGCTGCCGGCCGCCCGTCTCCAATCAGCCGCGCTACAGCCTGCTGTGGCGCGAGCCGGAGGAGGCGGTCTTCCCCACCTGCCTGCACAACGGCCTGGGCAACGTGGTCTTCTCGCCCCTGGCGCACGGCGTGCTGACCGCCAAGTACGAGCCCGGCGAGCCGCCGCCGGAGGGCACGCGCGCGGCAGACGAGTCCCAGAACCAGATACTCATGGACCTCTACTGGACCGACGAGATCCTGCGCAGGGCCAAGCGCCTGGAGGAGATGGCCGGCGACCTGGGCCTGAC
>JBNGDZ010000567.1:0-3173 GCA_049975765.1 Armatimonadota bacterium | reverse complement strand
ATGACCCCACCCTCGAGGGCGCCTACGCAACCGCGATGCAGAAGGAGCGGAAGGCCATTCGCTTCTACGGCGAGCACCTCGAGGAGGCCGAGGACGAGAACGAGAGGATGCTGTATGAGTTCCTCCTCGGCCAGGAGCGGGGGCACCTGAACCTGCTCGCGACCACTGAGGAGTACCTCGACGACACCAAGTACTGGCACTTCAAGGAAGAGATGTGGATGGCGACCGGGTAGGCCCCGGTTTGCCTCCAGGCGACGAACATGACGTGGATGGCGGCGAGGCCCTCTCGCCGCCATCTCTGCACGCGCCGCTCCCGGCACGGCCGTACCCGGTGCAAGCGGCTCCGGAGAGGATGAACGGTTCCCATGGCCGAGACAGGCGGCTCCGACAAGCTCTGGGGTGGACGTTTCGCCAGCGATGTCGACGCCACTATGCTGCGCTTCTCCGAGTCCACGCAGGCCGACAGCGAGATGATCGCCGAGGACATTTGGGGCAGCGAGGCCCACGCCCTGATGCTGCACGAGTGCGGCATCAACAGCACGGAGCACACGCGGGAGATCCTCCGCTGGCTGGAGGCCGCGCGGGAGCGCTTCGAGGCGGGCGAACTGGAGCTGAGGGTGGAGCTCGAGGACGTGCATATGAACGTGGAGAGCTTCCTGCGGGAGGGCGCCGGCCCGGAGGCCGGAGGCCGCCTGCACACCGCCCGCTCGCGCAACGACCAGGTGGTCACCGACTTCCGCATGCGCCTCCGGCGGTATCTGCTGGAGGTGCGGCGGGGGCTGGCGGAGCTGCGCGAGGTGCTGCTGGAGCTGGCTGATCGCCACGCTGAGGACCCCATGCCCGGCTTCACCCACACCCAGCACGCACAGCCCATCACCGCGGGCTTCTGGCTGGCCGCCCATGCTGCCGGCCTGGAGCGCGACGAGCAGCGCCTGGCCCAGGCCTACCTGCGCACGAACCAGTGCCCGCTGGGTGCCGCAGCGCTGGCGGGCACCTCCTTCCCCACCGATCGCGAGCTGACCGCGCAACTGCTGGGCTTCGACGGGGTGGTCCTCAACGCCCTCGACGCGGTGCAGTCGCGGGACTTCGCGGTGGAGGCCCTGGCAGCGCTGACGATGCTCATGGTGAATCTATCCCGGATGGCGGAGGAGATCGTGCTGTTCTCGTCCCCGGCCTTCGCGATGCTGGAGGTTGACGACGCCTTCGCCACCGGCAGCTCCATCATGCCACAGAAGAAGAACCCCTGTGCCGGCGAACTCTCCCGCGCCCGCACGGCGGCGGTCGCCGCGCGCCTCGTGGAGCTGGTGACGCTGCTGAAGGCCCTCCCCAGCGGCTACAACCGCGACTACCAGAATGACAAGCCGCCGGTCTGGGAGGCCTGCCGGCACGCGCTGGACACGCTCGAGGTCATGGTCGGGATGTGGGGGGCGATGACACTCAAGACCGGGCGCATGGCGGAGCTGGCCGGCGCCGAGTTCGCCGCCGCCACCGAGCTGGCGAACCACCTCGTCCGCGAGCGCGGCATGCCCTTCCGCGACTGCCACGAGCTGATCGGCTCCCTGGTGGGGACGCTGGTCGAGGAGGGCTCCACGCTCGACGACCACGAGCGGGTGGCGCAGCTTCTGAGCGAGCGCGGCCAGGCGATCACCCCGGACGAGGTCGCCGAGGTGGTGGAGCCGGCCGCGATAGTGCGGGCACAGAAGAGCATGGGCTCTACGAACCCCGACGAGGTTCGGCGCTGCGTCGAGCAGCTCCGCTGCGACCTGGCGGTGGACGTCGAGGAGATCGAGAGGGACGCCTCTTGCCTGCGCGAGGCCCGGGAGGAGACCGCCCGCCGCGTCCGGGAGCTGCTCTCAGAGTAACCTCAGATCGTACCCTCCAGCGCGACCGCCTGGATGAGACGCCCCTACGCCGCGGCGATCTTCGGTCTCACGGAGACCGCCGGGCCTGCGATTGCCGTTGCCTTTGAACTATGACGTATGGAGGCGCGGACCTCCATTCCCGCCCGGCCGTTCCGGTAGGACGTCTGACCGGGCCGGGCGGTGGTCCGGCCCCTGTGAGACTGCCACGCAGTCTGCCGCGAGCGTGCGCTGGCCTTGAGGCGCTCCCGGAGGGCATCGGGAAGCGGGCGGCGAAATGCGTCGCGAGCGGCTCCGGGTGCGTCGGTCGAGAGCGACGCTCGCTCGAGCTGTCTGGAGAGCGGTCATGGAGGAAGATGCAATGCCGTCACGTCGTCCCCGCCGGAGCGTCGGAGGGCGCATTCTGCTCGGGCTCGCCCGCGTCCTGGCGACCGCCATCATCGCGGTGGCCGCCAGCGCGGCGCTTGCCGGCCTCCACCTCCGTCCGGTGGACTTCTCGCGAATCCTGCCGGTGATCCTCACCGGCGAGGGCATCCTGTACATCCTGGTCCTTGGTGGCGGCGCGGTCGCGGGGCCGGTGCTGCTGCTGACGGTCGCCCTGGCGTTCGCACTGCGCTTCGGTATTGCCGCCGCTGCAGCGGCAGTATCGCCGCATGGCGGGGGCGACCTGATAGCCGGGGCGCAGTTCTACTGGGCCTCCTACTGGCCCGCGGCGGTCGCCCAGGTGCTGCTGGTGACGCTTCTGCTGCGCCTCATCAAGCCGCTCGTCGCTCGCAGGCGCCGGCGCCCGCGACCTCGGCGGTCTCAGGAGCCCGCCGAGGAGGTCGATGACGAGCGCCGCGAGCTCCTCCTGGCCGCTCTGGATGAGGCCCCGGACGAGCCGCCGGAGAGCCCCACCGCGCTGGAGGAGCAGCAGATCGGCGACCTCGCCGAGGTGGCGCAGCCACCGGCAGAGTCGGGCGGGGAGGAGGGCGTTCAGGAGCTTGCCCTGCCCCTCGACGACCGGGAGCCGGAGCCGGAGGGGCCCGCCGCTGCGGAAAAGGTCCCTTCCGAGGCGGCCTCTGACGCCGCCGATGAGGAGGCCGAAGAGCCGCCGCTGCCGCCGGGCGTGATCGACGCCACGCCCCAGGTAGTGCACGAGCGGGAGGAGTCGTCAGAGCCTCAACCCCACGAGCCGGAGCCCGACACCGCTGAGGAGGAGGAGGCGCCGCCGGTGGAGCTACCCGAGCGTCCCGCTCCTGTTGAGGACACCGCGACGCTGGAGCCGGTGGCGGCGCAGGAGCCCACAGCGGGCGTCGATGATCTGGTGCCTTC
>JBNGDZ010000566.1:0-3174 GCA_049975765.1 Armatimonadota bacterium | reverse complement strand
GTTGGGGAGGCCGCGGCCCGTGTGCGACAACGGGCGGCGTGCGGCAAAGGCCTTCACATCAGGGACTGCAGTGCCCGCAGGCTCACGGCCGGGTCGTTCTCTCGAAGGTCGATGCCGCGGGGCGGCGAAGTTCCTGACTGCCGTTTGCAGCAGTCCGGCCCGAGGTGAGCCACGTGCGCGTCGAGCCATATGACCCCGCGACGGCCTCAGAGGTGGCAGACCTGATCCGCCGGGCCTTTGCGGAGCATCGCGGCCGCACGCCGCTGACCCTGTCCTGGCCGCCGGCGCCCCACGCAACTACGCAGGAGCTGGCGGACGCGCTCTCCGGCGACGCCATCTGCGCGGAGGGCAGCTTCGTGGCGCGCGATGGCGGGACGCCTGTCGCCGCCGCGATCGCGCGCCGGGATGGCCACGACATCGGGTGGTGGCGGATCGCCACCGACCCCGCGCACCGGCGCCAGGGACTCGCCCGGCGGTGCGTGGAGGCGGGGGAGAGGGCGCTGCGAGCCATCGACGCCGAACGAGTCGTCACAGCGGAGACCGTGGACAGCCGCTGGGAGGCCGCCGACGGGCTCTTTCGGGCGCTTGACTACGATCTACAGGATCCCGATCGGCGGAACATCACCATGGCCGTGCGGGGATGGCGGACGCGGGAGATCGTCCTCCCGGAGGGCTACGAGCTGAGCACGCTGACCGAGGCCGACATCGACGGCTGGCTGGAGTGCCGCAACCGCGTCTTCGGAGGCGACGCCGACGAGGAGTGGCTCCGCGGCCACTTCATGAGCCGTTCGGACTTCGACCCTACCGGCTGGCATCTCGTCAGGCACAGCGGGCGCATCGTGGCCATCGCCGGCGCGCTGGACATCTGCCACCCGCGGGACCCGCAGCGCCTCCGGGGCGCCATGATCGAATACGTGGGGGTGCTGGAGGAGCATCGCGGCCGGGGGCTGGGCGAGGCGGTGGTCGTGGCCTGCCTCGACTGGCTCGCCGACCGGGGCGTGGAGCTGGCGATGCTGCTCACCCAGCCCTTCCGCGTGCCGGCCGTGCGGCTATACGAGAAGCTGGGCTTCCGGACCATCGCCGCCTGGCACCGCTGGGAGAAGCCCCTGGCGTAGTCTCACGTGAACCACACGCGGGCCCGCTCAGCGGCGCGCCCGAAGAAGCTGCCCACGATGGCCCAGGCGATGCCCATGGTGAAGAAGTGCCCCAGTGCCAGCCCGATGAAGGCCGGCGTGAGGCGCTTGTAGAGCCCCACCCCGCCGAAGCGCAGGATGGCGCCCTTGATCAGCCACACCGCCAGGAAGCCGCCCCAGATCTGCGAGGAGTAGGCCGCGGCCATGGCGTAGCCCAGCGGATGCAGCGGGAAGCGCAGGTAGTAGTGCCGCAGGGCGAAGAGCAACCCCGAGATGCCGGCGCCGACCGCCATGGCGATGCTCCTGGGGCGGTCCGGTCCGGGCGGCTTGTCGATGGCCGACGCCGTGGACTCGTACTCCCGCACCGTCAGCCGGGTGCGCGGCCCGCCCGCGATGCCCCCGCTCTCCACCACGTTTCCCCCGAACTCGTAGTAGGTGTCCAGGTGCATCCACCAGGCCATCAGCAGCCCCAGCACCACGGCCACCACGCCAGCCACTGCGTAGTCGCGGGCCTTCGCGCGCAGCTCCTCGGCCACGCGGTAGCCCTCCAGGGGATAGGCCGTGGAGCTGAAGAAGAAGCCTCGCGAGAGGAAGAACAGCATCGCCCACACGCTCAGGGTGGACGGCCCGCCGATCTGCAGCCACCGCTCCGCCCCCAGCAGCGCCTGGGGCATCTTCCGGGCCTGGTAGAACGGGAACAGCCAGGTGCTGGGCGTGCCGGTCTCACAGCGCACCCGCATGTAGGTCAGTGCGAAGCCGAACAGGAAGACCAGATACACCGTCGCAGCGGCCAGGTGCATCCCGGCCAGGTGGCACCACACCAGCAGCAGGCCGCCTCCCACAACAAGCCCCGCCAGCGCCCACCGCGGCGGGAAGGGGTCCCAGGTCTCCGCAACGGGTCGCCCGCGGCCGAAAAGCGCTCGAGCGGCGCCGCCGATGTGGTCGCGCGCGCGCCACAGCAGCAGCGCGGCGATCAGCAGGTAGGCCCCCGCTCCCTGCTCCTGCTCCAGCGGGAAGCCGGCCACGTCCGCGCCGAAGGACACCGCCACCACGTTCGAGAGGCGCTCGGCGAGCGCGAACACCCACACCGAGAAAGCCACCTCCAGCGATACCAGGTAGCCGAAGCCGATGATCTCGGGTCGGTGGGAGATGAACAGGGGGCGTATCGCGCTCCAGGGCCGCTCGGTGAACAGGCTCCCGATGTCGTAGCGCCTGCCCGGGGCCGGCACCGCCGGGTTGAGGCTGTTGACGATGTTCATGACGTTGAAGACCACCGCGATCAGGAAGCCCGCCCACATCACCGGATCGCGGAAGAACGCCACGCCCTCGGTACCGCCCTCGACCCCCTCCGTCATGTCCAGCGGGAGGTAGAGCAGCGGGAAGGCCAGCCGCTCCCCCTCCACCCACGGCCTGCGCACCAGCACCGTCAGGCACAGCGCCGTGACCCACAGCAGCGTCAGCAGCAGTGTCCAGTGGATGATGGGCTGCGTCCACGCCCCCCACGGCACCGGGCCCTCCTTCGCCTCCCACAGCGTGCGGATGACCTCCGGATCCTGCGGCCGCAGCCAGTCGGGGATGTGCGGCTCGACCAGCTCCAGCTTGTTGTCCGGCTCCGCGAAGTAGGAGGGGGCGGTCGCGCAGGGGATGACCATGCGCAGCACGCCCAGGCTGGTCATCATGGAGCCGATGGCCACGAAGAAGTAGATCAGCACCATCTCGCGGCGCGTCAGCGACAGGCGCGGTCCCAGCCGCGACAGCACCGGGTGCAGGATCGCCAGCAGCAGCAGCGCCGCCACCGCCGGCACCGGAGGCGTGGCCTCGGTGAGGTTGATGGTGTGCACCAGCAGCTCCGAGTGCCGCACCCACAGCACCGCGCCCAACAACAGCGCGGTGCCGATCACCAGAGCGCGCGGCGTCAGCGCGCCGCGCGGTCTGGCCGTGTCTGTGCCTGTTGACGTCGCCGAGATCACGCTGCCCATGGGGTGCTATTGCCGCAGGCGGGCACACTCCTCGCCGAAGACGGTGCCGTCGAAGCGCTCGT
>JBNGDZ010000565.1:0-3188 GCA_049975765.1 Armatimonadota bacterium | reverse complement strand
CTGCTGCTCAGTCTGATCGCCGGGATGGCCACGACCATCGGGGCGGCGATCGCCCTGGTGGTGAAGCACTTCTCGGGGAAGACGCTCTCGGTGCTGCTGGGCTTCGCGGCCGGCGTGATGATCACGGTGTCCTTCGTGGAGCTTTACGCCAGCTCCATCGAGACCATCGGCATGGTGCGGGCCAGCCTGGCGTTCTTCTCTGGCTTCGGGATCATCTTCCTCGTCGATGTCCTGGTCCCCCACGAGTACGAGACTGAGGCGGCGGACGAGCAGGCCGCGCAGCTCCAGAGAGCGGGTGTGCTGACCGCGGTGGGCATCGCCATCCACAACCTGCCGGAGGGGCTGGTGGTGCTGTCCGGCGCCGCCACCTCCGAGAAGCTGGGTCTGCTGCTGACCATCGCCATTGCGGTTCACAACATCCCGGAGGGGATCGCCGTCTCGGTGCCCATCGCCGCCGCCACAGGCAACCGCATGAAGGCCTTCATGTACTCCTTCCTGTCCGGGCTGGCGGAGCCGGTGGGCGCGCTGCTGGGGGCGCTGGTGCTCATACACGTCATGACGGAGGTCGTCAACGCCGCCATGCTGGCGGGGGTGGGCGGGCTGATGGTGTTCATCAGCCTCGACGAGCTGCTGCCCACGGCGCATCGCTACGGCGAGGCGCATGCGGCGACCATTGGCGTGCTGGCCGGCATGGCGGTGATGGCGGCGACGCTGGCAGTGCTCGGGTGAGTCCGGCGGCCCTGCGGGGGAGCGCGGACGCGCCGCGCAGGAGCCCTTCCGGCGCCTCGCGAAGCATGCAGGCGCAGTCCAGTTGGTCATGCCACGCCGGACGGAAGGATGAACGCATCGTGAAACGTCTTCCTGGCGCACTCGTGCTGGTGCTGGCCGCATCGACGGTCTACGCCGC
Organism: Armatimonadota bacterium; assembly: GCA_049975765.1. Classification (GTDB taxonomy): domain Bacteria; phylum Armatimonadota; class Zipacnadia; order Zipacnadales; family UBA5352; genus JAYENL01. Next base: position 2,281 of record JBNGDZ010000565.1, on the reverse strand, counting down.
GGAGATCACCTTTCAGGCCTGGAACTACCACATGCCCGGAGAGCGGGAGTTCTACGACGGGCTCATCGCCGACTTCGAGGCATCGCACCCCGGAGACAGCGTGCGCTTTCAGTTCGGCGAGTGGGAGGGCGCGCACGAGAAGATCGCCCAGTGGCTGGAGTCACAGACGGGACCGGACCTGGTCGTCGCGCCGGACATGTGGATCGCCGAGTTCGCCGACGACCTGGTGCCCTACGTGGACGATCTGCCCGCGGAGCTGAAGGCCGAGTTCTTCGAGGTTCTGCTGAACAAGGCCACCTACCGAGGACACACCTACGGACTGGTGTGGGCCACCTCCACCAAGGCCCTCTTCTACCGCACCGACCTGTTCGAGAAGGCCGGGCTGGCGGGGCCGCCACGCGACTGGGATGAGCTGCTGGAGTGCGCGCGGAGACTGCATCACTGGGACAGCCCCTATGGCCTCGGGATACCCGTCAAGCCGACCTATGAGAGCACCGACAACTGGTACTTCTTCTTCTGGAGCGCCGGTGGTGAGTTCTTCAACGAGGATGGTAGGGCCGCAGTCAACTCCCCCATCGGCGTGGCCAGCCTCAAGTTCTACCGCGACCTGGCGCGGCGGCACCACGTGACCCAGCCCGAGCCCACCTCCTGGTCCCGCAAGGAGACGCGGCAGTACTTCATCCAGGGCAAGGTCGCCATGCACGCCAACGGGCCGTGGGTGGTCGCCGACATACACAGCAAGAATCCGGACCTGCAGTACGCCGTCGCGCCGCTGCCCGTCGCCCCGGATCGCCCACCCTTCGAGCCGCGCCGCACCACGCAGGTGATCACGGACCATCTCATGATGCCCGCGCACTGCCGGCAGCCGGAGCTGGCGCTGGAGTTCATCGAGTTCGCCTACCAGGATCGCTACCGCCAGCAGTTCTGCGAGCTGGGGATGGTGCCGGAGAAGCGGTCCGTCGCGGAGTCGGGCTTCTTCCAGAACGACCCGGACTGGAAGATCTTCGTGGACATCATCCCGGACGGGAAGTTCATCCCGCTGATGCGGTGGGAGCCCATTGAGCTGGCGGCGCAGCAGATGCTGTACAAGGTTTTCACCGGCCGCCAGGATGTGCGATCGGCGCTCGATGAGCTGGCGGCGGTCATGGACGCCGAGGTGGCCGCGCAGGGAGCTGAGGACTGACGCCGTCGCCGCTCAGTAGGCGGGGCCTCTCACTGGTCCCGGTGTAGCTCCTCCGCGCGGGAGCGATACTCGGCGTGAGCGTCCTCGTCGCCCGCCTGCTGCGCGATCTCGGCCGCGCGCCGCCAGATCCCGGCCTCGTCTGCGGGTCGGGCGCGGCGGCCCACGCCGATGTTGCGCGGGTACTGCAGCGCCCGCCAACAGGCCTCCAGCGCGCCCTCGCAGTCGCCGGCATCTGCCAGCTCTTCCGCCCTGCCCAGCAGAGCGGCGACCCACAGCCTCCTCATCCCGCGCGCGCCCTCCCACGGGATGAAGCGGTGCGTCTCCAGCTCCGCCAGCGCCTCATCCCAGCGCCCCAGCGCCACCAAAACGTCGGCGATGCGCGCGGCCATCTGCCATTTGTCCTGCACCCTCTCCGGCGCCGAGCGCAGCAGCTTCAGCCGGCGCTGTGGCGGCCACTCGGCGGCCTCCATGATGGCATCGAGCTCGACGTAGAGACGGTACTCGTCCGGCCGGCGCTCGATGGCCCGGCCGTACCAGCTCTCGGCGGCGTCGGCATCGTTGGTCCAGTGCCAGCAGGCCCAGCCGATGTTGCGCAGCAGCGGCTCGAAGCCGTCGTCGATCTCCGCCGCGGCCAGCCACTGCTCCATGGCCTCCTCCGTCCGCCCCCGGGACGCGAGCCACGTGCCCAGCAGATGCCGCGCCAGCCAGTCGTCGGGCGCGGCCTCGATCGCGCCGTGCAGGATCGCCAGGTCCTCTATCCGCCACGGGAAGCAGCGGTGCGGGTCACCCTCCCGCGCCCGCCGCCGCTCGGCCCCAGCCCCCGCCTCATCGCCGGTCTGTGCCAGGTAGTGAGCCAGAGTGTAGTGCACCAGAGGATGGGCCGCCACGCGCTCGTGTGCCTCGCAGCCCTCGCGAAGCAGCGAGATGGCCCGCGCCAGGCAGCCGGTCGCGGCGTACTCCGACGCCACCTCCAGCCACTGCTCCGGCTCGTCGCGGAGGATCTCCGGGCGGTCAAGGGCCGCCGCCGGGCTGTCGCCTGGACACTCGCACTCGGCCGTCCAGAGGAGCAGCTCCGCGGCCTCCTCGTGGCACATGCCC
>JBNGDZ010000564.1:0-3190 GCA_049975765.1 Armatimonadota bacterium | reverse complement strand
CTACAAGTACGTCTACCACCACAACGACCGCGACCAGCTCTTCGATCTGCGCCGGGATCCCGACGAGCTGGAGAACCTCATCGACAAGCCGGCGCAGCTTGAGCTGGTGGACGAGATGCGCTCGGAGCTGGTCACCTGGATGCGCGACACTGACGACTTCATCCAGCCGCAGTGGCAGGAGCCGCGATAGCCGGAAGGAGGTCGGGACCGTGGACCCGATGGAGCTGGTCGATCGGGCCTTCGAACGCTCGATGCACTGGCTGGGAGAGGCGCTGAGCGACTTCCCGATAGCCCGTGCCTCGGAGCACCCGGGCGGCGATGCCAAGTCCTTCGACCAGATCATGCGCCACCTGGCCGCCTGCGACCTGTGGTTCTTGGAGTGCGCCGGCATCGACGCCGCGGGCGCGCCGGTGTCCCGCGAGGAGATTGACGCGGCCGGCGGCGGGGAGGTCGTGGCCCTGAAGCGGAGGCTCCGGGAGTACACGCTGGCCAAGGTCGATGACGCCGGCGAGGGCGCGCTGGCGGAACCACCCGAGAACTACGACTACCCCACGCGGCTGGACCTGTGGCTGTATGCCGCCGAGCATGAGTTCTGGCACGCGGGGCAGGTGCAGGCCCTGGCGCTGCTGTTCGCGAAGTAGGCGCCCAGGGAGGTGTCTCGCGCGTAGGGGATCGCCATCTGCGAGGCCGGCGATGCCGCCTCGTATGCTCAACTATGAGGAGGACAACGCGATGGAGATGACGGTCTGGAAGTGTGCGCTGCTGCTGGCGCTGCCGCTGGTTGTGGCGGCGGCCGGGACGGTGTCCGGGCAGAGCGAGGACCTGGGCAACGGCTTCATGCACCACGGCGTGGCCACTCCCGTGAGCAATCACAGGGGCATCGTGGCGACGGTCGATGGCGAGGGCACGCCGGTGGCGCTGGTGTGGCTGTTCGACCACACCGGGGGCTACGCGCTGCTGATGATCGACGCCGAGACCGGCGAGGCCGAGCAGTTCCCCATGCCCTTCAGGACCGGGGACTGCCCTTACTCGTCGATCCTGTCCAGCCGGAACCGCTACTACACGCACTTCGGGAACCACTTCGTCGAGTTCGATCCCACCGTCCCCGGATTCACCTTCGAGCACGAGACCGCCCCGCAGATGGCGATGAGCATGACCGAGGACGACGACGGCCGCATCTGGTCGGCCACTTACCCGCAGGCGGGAGTCGTGTCCTATAACCCGGAGACGGGGGACTTCCGCGACTACGGGCATGTCTACGAGCAGAACTGGCGGGAGTACCCCCGGTACATGGCGGCCGATGACACCGGCTGGATCTACTTCGGCATCGGCTCGACCGCCCTCCAGATCATCATGCTCGACCCCGAGAGCGGGGAGGCCACGCCCGTGATCCCCGAGGAGGAGCGGGAGCATGGCTCCGCGAGCGTCTACCGCGACCTCAACGGGAAGGTCTACGGCAACGCCAACGGCCAGTGGTACGAGCTGTATCAGGGCCGGGCGGCGAAGATCGAGGAGCCGGAGGAGAAGAACCCCAAGCCGATCATTACGGGCTCGCAGGGGCTCTTCCACCGACAGTTCCCGAACGGTGACCGGCTCGACTACGTGGACCTGATCAACCGGAAGATGGCGGTCACCGACGCCGAGAGCGGCGAGACGCGGGAGTTGCAGTTCGACTACACCAGCGAGGGGGCGCACCTGATGGGCCTGGCCGCCGCCCCGGACGGCACCATCTGCGGCGGCACCGCCTTCCCCATGCGGGCCTTCCAGTATGACCCGGTGACCGACGAGTGGACCAACCGCGCGGCCTATGGGCAATGGAACACGGTTGCGCCGACCGATGCCCTGTTCTACGTGGGCGGCTACGGCGGCGGGTTCCTCCTGGAGTGGGACCCCTCCAGGCCGTGGGTGCCCACCGAGAAGGGGAACCCGGAGTCCAACCCCAGGTTCCTGACCCAGACGACGCCCACGATACATCGCCCCCACGACCTGCTGGCCCACCCGGATGGCCGCCACGTGATCCTGGCCGGGACCCCCGGCTACGGCTACACCGGCGGCGGGCTGCTGTTCTGGGACCGCCAGGAGGAGACCGCGGAGGTGCTCACCCACGAGGACCTGATCATGTGGCACTCGGCCATGAGCCTCGTGCCGCTGCCCGAGGGAGAGCTACTCGTGGGCACCACCGTCTCGGCGGGCACCGGCGGCGAGCAGAAGGCCGACCTGGCCGAACTCTACATCCTGGACATGCAGACCAAACAGCTCCTGTGGCATGAGCCGGTGCTCGACGGCGTGGGCAGCTACCCGGACATGATCGTGGGCCCCAATGGCCAGGTGTTCGGCTTCGCGGACGGCAGGCGCTTCTTCGTCTTCGATCCCGAGCAGCGGGCCATCGTGCACGAGGCGAACACTGAGGAGCAGTTCGGCCGCACTGTCGGCCAGCAGGGCACGCGCGCCTTCGTGCAGGATGACGAGGGCACGATCTACATCCTGTTCAACCGGGGCATCGCACGGCTCGACCCGGAGACCTACGAGATCGAGATGCTGGCCGAATCGCCTGTGGGCGTCAGCGGGGGCGGCGACTACCTGGACGGCCGCATCTACTTCTACGCCGGCTCGCACGTGTATAGCTGGCAGGTCCCGGACCAGCAGTAGCGGAGTGGGACCGGCGCGGAGCACCTTACATCGAGCGAGCAGGAGGCTGATACGTTATGGACATGACGACATGGAAGATAGCGGCACTGCTGGCGCTGCCCGCGATCCTCGCCGCCGCACACATGGCGTCCGGGCAGAGCGAGGACCTGGGCAACGGCTTCATGGATCACGGGGTCGCGGTGCCTATCAGCAACCACAGGGGGACCGTCGCCACCGTTGACGGCGAGGGCAACCCGGTGGTCCTCTCATGGCTGATGGATCATCGCGGCGGCTACGGGCTGTTGATGCTCGACGCTACCACCGGCGACGCGGAGGTGTTTGAGGTCCCGTGGAGCGGGGACTCCCCGTTCGCCTCGGTGCTTTCCAGCCGCAACCGCTTCTACTCCCACTACGGAAGTCACTTCGTCGAGTTCGACCCCGACAGGCGCGAGTTCACCTTCGTGGCAGAGACCGTGCCGCGGGTGGCGATGAGCATGACGGAGGACGATCAGGGCGTGATCTGGGCGGCCACCTACCCCAACAGCGGTGTGGCATCATACGA
>JBNGDZ010000563.1:0-3194 GCA_049975765.1 Armatimonadota bacterium | reverse complement strand
TGTCCCGCCCGGCGCCGGGCGGCAGGAGGCAGCGAAGCGCGTCCCGCAGCGGGCACAGGTAGTGCTCCGCCATCCAGCGCGCCAGCTCCAGTCCCCGCTCATCGAAGACCGGCTCGTCCACCAGCAGAGCCGCGATAGGTCGGATGCGGACGTCGGGCGGGTCGGTCGTGAAGCCCGTCACCCATCCGGGTACCCGGCGTCCTGCCAGCGGCACCAGAACGTAGCTGCCCACCCTGAGATCGCTCTCACAGTGGGCGGGCACGGCGTAAGTGAGCCCAGTGTCCAGCGCACGACCCGGCTGATCCACGATGACCTGCGCGTAGCGTTCAGAGTCCGGCCGGTCGCGGGGCTCGTCGCTCTCCGGCGGCCCCGGGTCCAGCAGCCGCGGCTGCTCGCGGCCCTGCGTCAAAGCCCCGCCTCTTCCCGGAGCATGTCGACAGCGTCAAGGCGTTCCCACGTGAAGTCATCGTCCTCGCGACCGAAGTGCCCGTAGACGGCGGTCTTTCGGAAGATGGGGCGCCGCAGCTTAAGGTGCTCGATCATCGCCCGCGGACTGAAGTCGAAGTTGTCTGCGATGATCTGCTCGATGCGCTCCTCCGGGATAACCTCCGTCCCGAAGCAGAACACCGCGATCGAGAACGGGTCGGGATCGCCGATGGCATAGGCCACCTCGATCTCGCACTTGGAGGCCAGGCCCGCCGCCACCACGTTCTTCGCCACGTAGCGGGCGAAGTAGGCCCCCGAACGATCCACCTTGGTGGCGTCCTTGCCCGAGAAGCATCCACCGCCGTGTCGGGCATAGCCCCCATAGGTGTCAACGATGACCTTTCGGCCCGTCAGCCCGGTGTCGGCCTGCGGGCCGCCGATCTCGAACACCCCCGTGCGGTTGACCAGGCACTCCATGTTCTCACCGCACATCGCGGGCGGGATCACCGGGTCAACCACATACTGGATCAGGTCGGAGCGGATCTCGTCCTGGTCCATGCCGCGCTTGTGCTGAGCCGCCAGGAGGACCTTGGTGACCTCAACCGGCCGGCTGTCCTCGTATCGCACGGTCACCTGGGTCTTCCCGTCGGGCCGCAGGTAGTCCAGCTCGCCCGTCTTGCGCACCCGCGCGAGTCGCTCGGCGAGACGGTGCGCAAGGTGGATGGGCATAGGCATGTAGGTGTCGGTCTCGTCGCACGCGAAACCGAACATCATGCCCTGATCCCCCGCGCCGCCGATGTCCACCCCCTGCGCGATGTCCCGCGACTGGGCGTGGATGCCGGTCAGCACGCCCACGGTCTCCGAGTCGAATCCGTACTTGGCGCGAGTGTAGCCGATATCCTCGAGGACGCCGCGAGCGACCTCATCGACCGGGACGTAGCAGCTTGTGGTCATCTCCCCCGCCACGATACAGGTGCCGGTGGTGACCAGCGTCTCGACGGCCACGCGGCCGCCGGGATCGTTGTCCATGACGTAGTCCAGCACCGCATCGGAGATCTGGTCGCAGACCTTGTCGGGATGGCCCTCGGTCACGGACTCGGACGTAAAGGTGAAGGACTTCTGAGCCAATTCTGCTCCTCCTTCGCGAGGTGCGTCAGCCTGCATCCCGGGGCAGCAGCCTCTGCGCGGCGTCGAGCACCGCGCACGCCACCTCGGCCTTGGTCATCCTGGGGAGCCGCTGCTGATGGCCTGATGCGTCGATCAGGACCACCTCGTTGACATCGGCGCCGAAGCCGACGTCCGTTCGGGTCACGTCGTTCGCCACCATCAGGTCGAGGCCCTTCTCGTGCAGCTTCTGTGAGGCGTTTTCGAGGAGGTCGCCGGTCTCCGCCGCAAAGCCCGCCACCACCGGCCTGGGCTCCCAACAAGCGACGCCGGCGATGATATCCGGCGTGCGCGTCAGGCGTAGGGTCATCTCCTCACGCCCCGACTTCTTCAACTTCTGATCGCTCACCTGTGCCGGCCGCCAGTCGGCGACCGCCGCGGCCCCGATGAACAGGTCCACCTCGCCGGCGCGCTCCTCCACCGCCTGGTACATCTGCATTGCTGTGCTCACCCGGGTGACCGACACGCCGGGCGGATCCGCTAGCGACACCGGGCCGCTGACCAGCGTCACCGAGGCGCCGCGGCGCGCCGCCTCCTCCGCCAGCGCGTAGCCCATCTTCCCGCTGGACGGGTTGCTGATGAAGCGCACCGGATCCAGCGGCTCCCGCGTGGGGCCGGCCGTCACCAGCACACGCTTTCCGGCCAGTGGCCCTCCGGCGCCCAGGGCATCCTCCAGCGCATCCAGCAGCATCTCAGTGGGGGGGAGGCGCCCCGCGCCCTCCTCGCCGCAGGCCAGCCGGCCCTCCTCCGGCTCCACGATGCGCACGCCTCGTTCACGGAGAGTCCGCAGATTGCCCTGGACAGCGGCGCCGTCGAGCATCCGCGTGTTCATCGCCGGCGCCACGATCACCGGGCAGTCGAAGGTCAGCAGTGCGCTCGAGAGCAGGTCGTCGGCGATCCCGGAGGCGTGCTTGCCGATGATGTTCGCGGTCGCGGGGGCCACGATGACCGCCTCGGCGAAGTCAGCCAGGGAGATATGCTGGATCTCATCTCGCTCCGCCCACATGTCGCAGAGGACCTGGCTGCCGCTGAGGGTGGCGAAGCTGAGCGGGCCCACGAAGCGCTGAGCGTTGCGGGTCATCACCACCCGCACCTGCGCTCCGGCCGTCGCCAGGGCGCTGACCAGGTCGCAGGCCTTGTAGGCCGCGATTCCGCCTGTCACCGCGACGACGATTCGCCTGCCCCGCAGTATCTCACGCGCCACCGTCTACGCCTCCAGATCCGGCGGCAGGTCGGCCAGCAGCGCGGTCTGCAGCGTGCTCCAGTCCGCGCGCGACAACCCCTGGCGCTCTGCCTCGTAGATGGCGACAAGCGCCTCGATGGCCGGCCGTAGCTCATCGTTGACGATCAGATACTCGAACATGCCCATGTGCCGGAACTCGGTCCGTGCGCTACGCAGCCTGCGTTGCAGCGCGCCGCCCGACTCGGTGTTGCGCCCGTGCAGACGCTCGCGCAGCGCCCTGACGTCGGGAGGCGCAACGAAGACCAGGACTGCCTCCGGTCGCGCCCGCCGCAGGCTGCGGGCGCCCTGATAGTCGATCTCGATGACCATGTCGCGGCCCCCCGCCAACGCCTCCTCCACCGGCGCCCGCGGTGTCCCATAC
>JBNGDZ010000562.1:1903-3206 GCA_049975765.1 Armatimonadota bacterium | reverse complement strand
CGCGCATCAAACTCAAGCGCCTCTACCCATTAATTCACGAGTGACGGCGCACTAGCGTGCCTCTCGCCAGTACTTGTTGTAGGATGCCGGGTAGATGTTCCACTCGCCGTTCTTCATCCATTTCACGTGCCCGTCGCACCACGCGATGTTGCCGCCATCGTTGTGCCGGTTCGCGTAGCTCTTGCCCTCATAGGTGCCACAGGCTCGGGCGCGGCAGTCCGGGCCACTGGCCACGGTGCCGAGGGGATAGCCGCAGGGGCGCGTGCCCTTCCAGGCGTCGTAGAGCATGATGGTCTCGGCCGGATGGGTCACCTTGGCCATGTTGTTGCCGCTGATGGAGCTATAGCTGCGCTTGATGACCCACGGGTTGTAGCTGTAGTCCGGCGGTCCGCCCTCGGAGGGGCACTCGTAGATGTTGCGGTTCTTCACGTAGGGGTAGAGGTTCGCCCACCACGCCTGCCACCGGTCTCGGTTCGTGTCCACAACGGGGTCGTACTCCGGGGCGCCGGGGACACCGCGATATCCGGGCACCCACTTCTCGTCGTAGTCCTGCGCATACATCAGCATTGCGGTCCCGAGCTGCTTGAGGTTGCTCGAGCAGCTCGCCTGCCGGGCCTTCTCCCGGGCGCGGGCGAAGACCGGAAACAGGATGGCGGCCAGGATCGCGATTATCGCGATCACGACCAGCAACTCAATCAGGGTGAAGCCTGTGCGCCTCACGACATGTCGCCTCCTTCTTGTGCGGATTGTTACGGCTTACCCCATCCTCTTAATTCGCTGGCCGAAATGAGTTTCCTTCCTATCCGCGAGAGAAAGGTCTCGAAGCTGTCGAACCTCGGCGCCCGTTGCTGGCGAGTAGGAGGTGACCGGGGGGTCTATGTTCGGCAGTTGCCTGTGCTGCCGGGAGGCGGCGGGGGGCGCGATGCGGCATGGCCGGCGGCCGATCTGTCCAGGTATGGCATTGGAGACTCCCCGCCGTGCACATCGTAGTTGTACTCCTGGAGTGTGCGCACGTCCAGGTCGCCCCGCTGCAGCGCCTCCACCGCGAGCACCGCGACCGACGCCCCCGCGATGGTCGTGATGCAGGGGACACCGTGCTGCGCGGCGCAGGCCCGGATGCGGCGCTCGTCGTCGCGCGGCTGCGGGCCGGACGGGGTGTTGATGATCAGATCCAGCCGCAGGTTCTCGATCAGATCGATGGCGTTGGGGCCGCGGTCATCACCGAGGCGATAGACGATCTCGGCCTTGATGCCGCTGCGCCGCAGCGCCCGTGCCGTCCCCTCGGTGGCCACCAGGTCGAAGC
>JBNGDZ010000562.1:0-1893 GCA_049975765.1 Armatimonadota bacterium | reverse complement strand
GGTCTCCAGGTGCTTGGCGAGGAAGATGGCGTTGCGCTTGTCGCGGTTGCGCACCGAGATGAAGACGGTGCCGCGCGTCGGCAGGCTCTGGCCGGCGGCGATGGAGGCCTTGGCGAAGGCCGCCCCGAAGTTGGTGTCGATGCCCATGACCTCCCCGGTGGACTTCATCTCCGGCCCCAGGATGGTGTCCACACCGTGGAAGCGGCTGAAGGGGAAGACCGGGAACTTCACCGCGAAGTGGTTCACGTTCACCTCCTCGGTGAAGCCGATCTCCTCCAGCGTCTCCCCGGCCATCACCCGCGCGGCGATCTTGGCCAGCGGCACCCCGATGGCCTTGGACACGTAGGGGATCGTCCGCGAGGCCCGGGGGTTGGCCTCAAGGACATAGACCTCCTCGTTGCGGATGGCGTACTGGATGTTGAGCAGGCCCACCACATTCAACTCCTCGGCGAGGGCCCGCGTCTGATCCATCAGATTCTCGACCTCGTCGTCGGAGAGGCTGAAGGGCGGCAGCACGCAGGCGGAGTCTCCGGAGTGCACGCCGGCCTCCTCGATGTGCTCCAGCACCCCGCCGATGACGCAGCGCTCCCCATCGGAGACGGCGTCCACGTCGATCTCGATGGCGTCCTCCAGGAAGCGGTCGATGAGCACGGGGTGCTCCGGCGACGCCTGCACGGCCAGGTCCATGTAGGTCAGAAGCTGCTCCTCGTCGTAGCAGATCTGCATGGCCCGGCCGCCCAGCACGAAGCTGGGGCGAACGACCACCGGATAGCCGATCTCGCGCGCGGCCCGCGCGGCACCCTCGACGGAGGTGGCGGTGGCCGCCCGCGCCATCCGCAACCCCAGGCGCTCCAGGGCCTGCTTGAAGTACTCCCGGTCCTCAGCGCGGGCTATGTCGGCGGGGGTGGTGCCGATGATGGGCACGCCGTGCCGGGCCAGCCCCTCCGCCAGATTGAGCGGCGTCTGGCCCCCGAACTGCACGATCACGCCGTGGGGCTGCTCCTTCTCGCAGATGTTGAGCACGTCCTCGAGCGTGAGCGGCTCGAAGTAGAGCTTGTCGGAGGTGTCGTAGTCGGTGCTGACCGTCTCCGGGTTGGTGTTGACGATGATGGCGTCGTACCCCTGCCCCCGCAGCGCGAGGGCGGCATGCACGCAGCAGTAGTCGAACTCGATGCCCTGCCCGATCCGGTTGGGGCCGCCGCCGAGGATGATGATGTTGGGCCGCTCGCTGGCGCGGTGCTCGTCCTCCTCCTCGTAGGTGAGGTAGAAGTAGGGAGTGTGGGCCACGAACTCCGCTGCGCAGGTGTCAACCAGCTTCACCACCGGCTGCACGCCGTGCCGGCGCCGCAGCTCGTGGACGTCGTGCTCGGTGACCTCCGCCAGGACCGCGATCTGACGGTCGGAGAAGCCGGCGCGCTTGTAGCCGCGCAGCTCCTCGCGGGTCATGGCCTCGATGCTCGCCTCCTCCAGCTCACCAGGTCCACGACCGGCGCCGGGCCGCCACCGGGCCAGCTCGTCCTGCATCTCGACAATCTCCTGGAGGTTGCGCAGGAACCATGGGTCGATCCTGGTCCGCTCGTGGAGCTGCTCGATGCTGGCGCCCTGCCGCATGGCCGCCCGGACCTCGAAGAGCCGATCGGGGTGGGGCACCTCAATCAGGTCCAGCAGCTCGTCCAGTGACAGGTCCTCGTAGCGACCGCCGGCACCGTCGGCCCCCAGGCCGTAGCGCCCGATCTCCAGCGAGCGGATGGCCTTCTGCAGGCTCTCCTTGAAGGTCCGGCCGATGGCCATGGCCTCGCCGACCGACTTCATATGCGTGGTCAGCCGCTCCTCGGCGCCGGGGAACTTCTCGAAGGTCCAGCGCGGGATCTTGGTGACCACGTAGTCGATGGT
>JBNGDZ010000561.1:0-3210 GCA_049975765.1 Armatimonadota bacterium | reverse complement strand
GGCCAGCCCCTCGACGGCCTCCACCACCTCCGCCGCGGAGCGCTCGGCGCGGATCACCAGCCGCCCGCCGGCGCCCATGGCGTCGTAGCAGGACTGCGCCCACGCCAGCTCGTCCTGCGCCGCCTCCTCGCTCAACGGGTGGAGCATCTGGTCCACGGGATTGAGGATGGCCACCGGCCGGGGCGCGATGAGCCCGGGCAGATCGGGCAGGTCGAACACCTCCAGCGCCTTCGGCACCCAGAAGTAGTCGCGCAGCGCGTTCCACTTGCTCTCGATCAGCAGCCGCCACGAGGCCAGCGTCCCCACGGTCGCCACCCCGGCGACCCGCTCATCGGCCAGCGCCGCGGCCATGGCCCACGTGCCGCCGAGCCCCTCGCCCGCCAGCACGTAGCGGCCAGGCTGCCGCGCCTCGGCGTCCAGGTGGTCCATGACGCGGAGCAGATCCAGCGCCCGGGCCCCCATCATGGTCCGGCCCTGCCCGGCGTAGGCGATGGCGAAGTCGTCCCGCCGCCACTGAATGGCATCGTACTCCACCACCCGCGAGACCCGCCCCTCCTCGATGTCCAGCTCGCCGACGCCGCGCACGTCAACCGAGACCACGCGATGGCCCCGCAGCGCCAGCGCGAAGGGCAGCGCCTGCGCGTCGAACTCCCCGGGCTTGCCGTCCTCGGCCGCGTGGATGATAGTGGGCCCGGAGGCGCCGATGGCGGGCTCAATGACCAGCGCCGCGACCTCGATGCCCTCCTCACTCTCGATGGCGAGCTTGCGCACGGACAGCCCCGGGTACTCGAATACGCCCGCGTTGCGCCACTTCGGGGCGGGACGGCCTGCCTCCGGCGCCAGCCCCAGCTTCTCCAGCACCGCCTGGCGGCGCCGGCCCAGGAACTGAGATCGGGCGTCGGCGTCCTCCGCCGGCGCAGGCCGCTTCGGCGCCATCTCCCGCATAAGCCGCGTGTCCAGGTCCCAGGGCATCACGCCGCCCGGTCCGGTCTCGACGAGCCCGGTCTCGGAGCACCACAGCTCCTCCGGCTCCAGGGCCTCGATCGCGCCCTCCTCGCGGCCGGCGTCCATGCCCAGCCACCGGCGCAGCCACTCGTAGGCCGCCTCGCGCTTGGGGCGCTTCATGTCATGTACGCCCTCGACCCACTCGAGCTTCTGAGCGTCACCGGCCTCGAAGACCTCATAGAGGGGCTGCAGCCAGTCACGGCGCCTCTCGTGATGCGTCTCGCCGGAGTCCTCACCCACGATCCAGATCAGCGGCCGCGGCGGGATAAGGCTGATGACCATCCGGTCGAAGTAGCTCTTGCCGCCGAAGTAGGTGTTCTCGCACGAGCCGCCCGGGTGAGCCGCCGCGCAGACCCTCACCGCCGGGTGGCAGGCGATCGTCAGCAGCGCCATCTGCCCGCCGCCGGAGTTGCCGCTGACGCCGATGCGGTCGGGGTCGATGATCTCCGGCCGCGACAGCATGTAGTCCACGACGCGCACTGTATCGCGCGTTCGCAGGCCGCTGAGGCTTCGCCCCACCAGAAAGCCCCTGCGCAGCTCGTAGTGGTGCTGGCCGACCGGACCGCCGCGCCTGCCCAGCTCCTCCGGCGGCTCCCACCAGTAGGTCCGCTCGCCCTGACCCAGCGGGTCCAGCGCCACCGCCACATAGCCCTTCTCGGCCAGGCCCAGGCCCAGCTCGTGGTAGAGCTGGTAGCCCTTCCCGTCGGCGGCGTGGCCGATGGTGACGCAGATGCCCGGCGCGGGCAGCGGCTTGCCCTTCGGCACGTAGACGTTCAGGGGCACCAGCAGGCCCGGCTCGCTCTCGATCAGCACCTTCTCGATGGTGCAGAAGTCCAGCTCGATCTCCCCGACCTTCTGCGGGTTCAGGGCCGTCTTCTCATGCCCCACCCACCGGCCGAAGATCTCCGGCAGCCGCTCCTGCACGCGTTGCTGGTAGGCGCGGACCTGCTCCGGCGTCTGCAGCGCCTCGATCTCATCAGTGATCTCTGCGAAGGCCGCCGCGCTCATCTGCCCGACCTGCCGCGCCAGCATCCGGCTGGCCTCATCGCGCTCGGACGGGCTCTGGTAGACGCGCAGGTTGTTCGGCGGGGGCAGCTCCCTCTCGCCCAGCAGCTCGCCCTCAAAGCGCCCCACCGGTGTGAAGGTCACCGCCATGAAGCGCGCGTACTCGCCCTCGTCGGGCTCGCCGGCGATGGTGATTCGCGAGTAGCGCTGGATGTCCACGGCCTCGAAGGTGTGCGTGCGCTCGACGTCCGCACCCGGGTCCTCGTCCACGGTCTCGTCCGCGACGATGCTGCCGACCTCCTCGCCGTTGACTAGCAGCCGGAAGGTGCACGCCCCGTCCGGCTCGTCGAGGTAGCGCAGCGTAACGTCCCAGCGCGCGGTTGCCTCATGGAAGACAGTGGTGGCGCTGGCCCGCTCGACGCCCTCAGGCGCCTGCAGCACCTCCCACTCCCCCCGCGTGGCCGGCTCATAGCCGTCGCGCTCATCGAAGTGCCTCGCCTGGTAGGTGGTCTCATCCATGTCGGCTGGCAGGGGCGGCCCGGGAATGCCCGTGAGCCGCACGTCGTCGAACCACGCCCTGCCCCCTCCCTTCAGGCCCACGTAGGGCATCACGTAGCACGGCTCGTCAGGCGCCGTGACGGTCACCGCGACCTCGGTCCAGTCCTGGGTCCCCGAAACTCCGGGGCCGGTGGGCTGGAGCAGGATCTCGCCGCCGATCCCGATGGCGTAGAGCTGCACGTAGGCCTGCCCGTCCAGCGCATCGGTGCGCACCCACGCTGACAGCGTGCACTCGGTGCCGGGCCGGAGGCCCATGCTCCGGTCCTGGCCGGCCCGCCAGCGGTCGCCGTAGCGTGACCCGCCCTCGCTCTCAACAAGCAGGCTGCGCTCTCCGCTGTGCGCAACGCCCTCCGCCCACTCATAGCGCGCCACCGAGTGCGCATCCGGCCGCGGCTCCCAGGCGGCCGGGCCGGAGGCATCGCCCTCCTCGAAGGATGGGTTGGGAGCCAGGTTGCGCGCCGAGGGCGTATCCTGTCCCTGCGCGCACGCCAGATGCGACGCCAGGAGGGTGAGGGTGACGATGGCGAGGACGTTCAGGACTGAGCATCTCGGCTTCATGGTGTCCCTCTGCTGCCGTGCTCTGGGCGCACGGCAGGCTTCGCCGGGCGTATGCGCGCGACCTTCGGGACGCCGAAGTCAGGC
>JBNGDZ010000560.1:0-3223 GCA_049975765.1 Armatimonadota bacterium | reverse complement strand
AGCATGGAGGCGGAGCCCTCCTCGAAGCGCCGGGCGTCGGCGCGCGCGGGCTGGGTGTACTGCAGAAAGGAGTGCGGCTCCGGCACGCTCGCCCAGCCGCGCCAGAAGGGCTCCAGGTCGCCGATGACGTCCGAGGAGACGTAGAGCACGCCGCAGCCCTCGACGCCGAGCAGCCACTTGTGCCCGTCGGCGGCCAGCACGTCGATCCCCAGGTCGTGCACGTCGATCTCCAGCGCGCCCAGCCCCTGGATGGCGTCGACCACCAGGTAGCCGCCGGATCGATGAGCCATCTCCGCCAGCTCGGCCAGGTCCGCGCGCTGGCCGGTGGCGAACTGCACCCAGCTCACGGCGATGGCGCGGGTGCTCTGATCGCAGGCGGCGGCGTAGTCGTCCACCGTCGGGAAGCGCCCGCGGGCGGGGACGAAGCGGGTCCTCACGCTGCGCCGCTGCAGGTTCAGCCAGGGGTAGACGTTGGCCGGGAACTCGATGTCGGCCACCACGACGCTGTCGCCCTCGCGCCACGGGATGCTCTCCGCCGCCATCATGAGCCCGGAGGTGGTGTTCTTGACGAAGGCCAGCTCGTGGGTCTGCGCGCCCATGAGGTCGGCGAGACGCTGCCTGCACCTCTCGGCCACCGCGTGCCAGCGATCGAAGTTCCAGGCGCCGAAGTCGCGGCAGTCCTCGGCCATCTCCGCCACGGCCGAGGCGGTGCGGGCGGGAATGGGGCAGACGCCGGCATGGTTGAGGTAGATGAGCTCATCGCGGACGGGGAACTCCTCGGCCCACCAGTGAGCGTCACTCATCGCTCTCTCCCTCTGCAGCGCGCGGCAGGGCGGCCTCCTCGTCTGGGCTGCGCGCCCTGCGGCTGGGCAGGATGATCATGGCCGCGCCGGCCATCACCAGCAGCATTCCCTGGACGGCGTTCATAGTGATGGGCTGGTGGAGGATTAGGTAGTCGCCGATCACCGCTGAGGGCAGCGCCACGAGCGCCAGCATCCGCACCGCCCACATGGGTGCGCGCTTCATGGCGTAGTAGTAGAGGAAGAGGTTGACGGCGATGCTGGCGGCGCCGAGGATCACCAGGCCGATCAGGCGCGGGCTGTGCAGCACGGCTACGACGCCCTTGAGGCCGACCAGGGTAGGCACCGCGATCGAGAACACGATGGTCTGCACGGTGGCGCTGGCGAGGATGACCATCTCGTTGGGGACCCGGCTGAACTTGAGCTTGATGATGACGGCGTTGATGGCGATGAACAGGGCGGCGCCGAGCAGGGCAGCAATGCCGACGGGGTCGAAGCTGAGCTCCGCGGAGCCGATGCCGATGGTGCGCAGGGCGCCGGCCACCAGGATGGCCGAGCCCAGCCAGCCCACGACGCTGACGCGCTGTCTGACGATGATGTAGGAGAAGATGAAGACGAAGCCGGCCTCAACGCGGCTGACGATGGCGGCGGTGGTGGCGCCGCACAGGTCCACGCCCACGTTGCGGAGGTAGAAGATGGAGGCGGCGACGAGCGCGAAGAGCCCCAGCCATCGGTAGGGCTTATCGGGTGGGAAGAGGTCGCCGCGATTGCGGATCAGGTAGACCGGCCAGATGATGGCGGCCACCCCGATCATGTTCAGCCAGTTGACGTCCGCCGGTCCCAGGTGCGGGGAGTTGAGCTCCAGCTTGAAGACCACCCAGGAGAGGCCCATGATGACGCCGGACACCAGGGCCGCGGCGTAGCCGAAGAGGCGTATCCACCTCGGCCGGCGATCGATTCGCATCACTGGCCCCCGCTCGCTGAATCGCCGGACATCGCGGGACTCTCGTGAGCGCGTCCGGCGCTGAGCACGACCATGGCCGCCCCGGCGCCCGCAGCCACCAGCCCCTCCACATGCGCCGGGGTCACCGGCAGCCGCAGCACCAGAAGATCGGCGAGGGTGGCGATGGGCAGGCCGCTGAGCGTCAGCATGCGCACCGCCCACATGGGCGCCCGCTTCAGCGCGTAGTAGTACAGCAGCAGACGCCCGCCCCACACCACCGACCCCAGTGCTACGAGGCCGACCAGCACCGGAATGCCCAGCAGCTCCCGCACGCTCGGCAGCGCCCCCGAGCCGGGGACCACGATGGAGTAGACCACAATCTGCACGGTCATGCTACCCAGGATGATGAGCTCATTTGGGATGCCCGTGAACTTGGCCTTGACGAGCATGGCGTTGATGGCGATGGTCAACCCCACCACGACGAGCGCCAGCACGCCCAGCGGCTGGAAGTGCAGCGTCGTGGAGCCGACCAGTGCCACGCGGGTGGTGCCGTAGAGCACCAGCGCGGTGCCCAGCCAGCCCAGCCAGCGCACCGGCGTGCGGAGGACCAGGTACGAGAGCAGGAAGACGAAGACGATCTCGCTGCGCTCCACGACCGCCGCCGTGGTGGCGGTGGTCTCAGCCAGGCCGTACTTCCGGCAGTAGTGCATGACGCATGCCACGCCGCCGAAGAGCACCAGCCAGCCCGGCGAGAATCCGCTCCAGCGCAGCCGTCCCCGATAGCGCAACAGGTATACCGGGGCGACCAGCGCCAGAAGCCCGCAGACATTGAGCCAGTGCAACGTGGCCGGGCCGATGACCTCCTGCGACAGCACGTACTTCTGCAGCGGCCAGGAGATGCCCATCGCCGCGCCCGTGAGAAAAGCCGCCAGGTACCCGGCGGCCCTCGTCAGTGCCTTGGTGTCCGAGCGATCCATCGCTACCCGGCCCCTCGGGGGCGCGGCGCACCTCTACCCGCCCTCCGCCGGCTCGCCCTCTCCCAGCAGCCTCGTGACCGCCCTCTCGACCTTCGCGGCCGAGGGCCCTGGGCCGAACTCGTAGGCGATGGTGCCCTCAGGCCCGATCACCCGGGCGGCCGGGATGGACCAGGTCTCCCCAAGGTAGGCCTGCAGCATCTCATTGCTGCCCACCGCCATCGGCAGCACCAGATCCTCGCGTGCGTCCATGAAGGCCTCGACCATCTCCACACTTCCGTCGAGCGAGACGCCCAGGAACTCGACCCTCTCGTGGTCCCAGCTCTCGTACATCTCCTGGTACTCGGGCAGTTCCTCGACGCAGGCGGCGCAGTTGGTGGCCCAGAAGTCCAGCACCAGGATCTTGCCCTCGTAGTCCGAGAGGCTGACCTCACCCCCGCCCGCCAGCGGCAGCGTGAAGTCGGGCGCGATCTCAGCCGACCCAGAGGGCCCCGTCACCTCCGCCC
>JBNGDZ010000559.1:0-3227 GCA_049975765.1 Armatimonadota bacterium | reverse complement strand
GGCCAGCGACGGCGTGCTCACCGCCAGTGTCCGCGTGTGATCGCGCCCTCCCTGCATCACCGGCACCAGCGAGGTCCCCTGCACGCTCTCCGGCGCCTCCGCCCCCAGGAGCTCCAGGATCGTCGGCATGATGTCGGGCGGCTGCGCGAAGCACTGCAGCCTCCTGCCCCGCTCACCCTCCGGGAGGCGTATCAGCAGCGGGAGGCGCGCCACCTCCGAGTACAGCGGCATGTCCGCGGAGCCGCCCTGCCAGATGAAGGACTTACCGGTCAGCCCGTGCTCTCCGTGGAAGAAGCCGTGGTCGGTGGTGTAGATGATGGCGGTGTCATCCGCCAGCCCCAGCTCCTCCACCCTCTCGACCAGCCGCCCCACCCAGGCGTCCACCAGCGTGACCTCCGCGGCGTAGAGCGCGCGCATGTGCTCCAGCTCGCGCTCGCTCATGTAGTCGGCCTTCCCGTAGACGGGATAGGTCACGCGCTCGCCGGCGTAGCCGGGGTCATACAGGTCCACGTACTGCTGCGGCGCGTCCCACGGCTCGTGGGGGTCGAAGGTGTCCACATACAGCAGGAAGTCGCGACCCGCGTTCTCCTCCAGCCACTCGCACGCGGCCTGCATGGTCCGGGCGCAGAAGCAGTCCTCCTCGCCGCTGCGGTGCCAGGTGTTGCGCAGATGCTGCTTGACCGTGGGCGGGTTGCGGAGTTTATCGGGCGAGGCGGGCAGCGGAGGATCCGCCGGTGCGGTGCGCCAGCGGTCGTTCTCCTGCCCGCGGATCCACTCCCAGCCCGCGAAGCCGCGATCGTACCCGTAGCCGTTGGCGAGGATATGCGGAGTGTCGGCGATCATCATAGTGGTGTAGCCCGCCGCGCCGAGAACCTCGGCGAGCACCGTGGCATCGCGCGGCAGCGGCTGCCAGCCGGCCTCGATGAAGGTGAAGCGCCCGGTCATGATGTCCATGCGGTTGGGGACGGTTGGGAAGCTGGCGGCGTAGGCGTTCTCGAAGATGTAGGACTGCGCGGCCAGCCGGTCGAGGTTCGGCGTCTGGACCCGCTCGTTGCCGTAGCAGCCCAGATGGTCGCGCCGCATGGTATCGGTGACAATCACGATGACGTTCATCGACCCGCACCTCCCTGCTGGCCTGGGAACCGTCCCGCTCATCTTCGCCGCTTGAGGCAATGGCCCTTCACCACTGCGTGCAGGGGTCGCGCGCGCCGCCGCGGAACCCAGCACTGCAGCTCACTGCCGGGGAGGAACCAGGCCTGGGCGCCTGGGTCAGCGGACGCCGGCGAACCTGCCGCTGGAGGTGGACCGTGATGCGGGTTGCTCTGAGCATCATCGCCTGTTTGGTCCTCGTGGTGCCTGTGACGGCCACGGATTACTACCTCGACAGCCGCGACGGGTCGGATGAGAGTGCGGGCACGAGTCAGGCCCAGGCGTGGGCCTCGCTGGATCGGCTCGCAGAGGTCGAGCTGCAGCCCGGCGACAGCGTGAGCCTGCGCCGCGGCTGCACCTACCGGGGGCGGCTCCGGCTGCAGGGCAGCGGCCGCGAGGGCGCGCCGGTGCGCATTGGCGCCTGGGGGGAGGGCCACAGGCCCGAGATCCTCGGCTCCGTGCTGGTGCAGGGCTGGGAGCAGGCCGGCGGCGAGGTCTACCGCGCCGCCGTCCCCGAGGAGCTCTTCGTGGGCCAGCGCAATGTCTTCAGCGTCTTCGAGTACGACGGCCCGATCCCGGTGCGGCTGAGCCGCGATGACGCGCCGCCCACCGAGCGCGGGCACTTCCACTTCGACACCGAGACGCTACACCTCTCGGTCATCACCACCGACGGCGCCCCACCCGCCGAGCATCGCCTGGAGGTCCCTGTAATCGAGCAGCTCATGGACCTGCGCGACTGGCGCTGGCTGGACATCGAGGACCTGAGCTTGCTGTTCGGCAACTGCCGGCACCTGGGCTTCCGCGGCTGCACGGACGTGACCATCCGCAACTGCTCCTCGCTGTTCGTGGGGCAGTACGGCAACCCGAACATCCTGATCCTCGATGACTCCGAGCGGGTCGAGGTGCTGGACTGCTTCCTGTACGAGAGCATCAACTCCGGCATCTACATCAGCAGCGGCTCGCATCACTGCCGCGTGGCGGGCTGCACCATCGTCAAGTGCGCCAGCAACGACGGCGTGACCTGCCACTCCGGCGGCCGCGATGAGCAGGGCGTTCGCCAGGGCCTCACCGGCGATCACTGTATCATCGAGGACAACGTCATCGGCCTCTGCCCCGAGGAGTCCATCGATATCACCTCCGGCGACTATCACGTCGTCCGGGGCAACATCTGCTACGGCAACGGCAACCCCGGCATCATCATCGGACACGACTCCGATCACGTCACCGTCGAGCGCAACATCAGCTTCGGCAATCAGGGCGGGATCTACGTCGGCGGCCAGCCGGAGGAGGGCTCGCGGGGGCACAACCGTGTGATCCGCAACCTTTGCTACGACAACACCTACCCTGGCATCGAGGTCCTGGGGATCAATGACACCCTGGTGCTGGGCAACACCATCGTCAACAGCCGCGAGCGCGTGAACCTGCGCATCAACTCCGAGAGCAGCGGTACGGTCCTGCGCAACAACATCATCGCCACCCTCGAGCCCACCATCCCGCACATGCTCGTCCACTTCATCCGCGGCACGCCCGAGAGCGTGACGGCGGACATGAGCCACAACCTCCTCTATCACGCCGCCGACGTCCGTAAGCGCGACGTGTTCTTCCCTGCCGGCCGGCTCATCCGCACCGAAGACGGCGGCTTCACCCCCCAGGGCTTCCTGGCGCGCTACCTGATCGGCGAGGCGACCATCGTGGGAGAGCCGGGCTTCCGGTCGGTCGAGGACGGCTCCTTCGCGCTGAGCGAGGACAGCCCGGCGGTGGATGCTGGCACCGACGTTGACCTGCCATACGCCGGCGAGGCGCCCGACATCGGCTGGTGGGAGGTCGGCGGTGAGAATGACGTGCCCCGGTACCCGCCGGCGCTGATCGACGGGGAGGCCGACGACGAGGCGGAGATCCTGCGGCTGTGGGGCAAAGGCTGACGGCGGAAGCTGCCCTCCCCCCACCGCGGGTTGAGGCGTCCCAGTCCTCCGGGAAGCTGCGTGCCTGCGCGGAGCGCCCTCGGCCCGCGTCTCGCAGAGACCGCACCTTTTCCGGCCAGGCGCCGCCGTTGCCATCGCCGCGCCCGTGTGCTACCA
>JBNGDZ010000558.1:0-3239 GCA_049975765.1 Armatimonadota bacterium | reverse complement strand
GGGTTCTGCTGACCTGGCTGCGGGACCTGATCGGCGGCGACTACGAGGGGCTGCTGGCGGAGGCGGCCGATGCACCCACCGGCTGCGACGGCCTCGTGTGCCTGCCACACTTCTCGGGCACCGCCACGCCCACGTTCCGCAGCGATGTCCGTGGCGGCTTCGTGGGGCTGACCCTCGCGCACGGCCGCCCGCACATGATCCGCGCGGTGCTGGAGGCGGTGTGCTTCTGCGCCCGCGACGCCCTGGCGCTCACCGAGCGGGTCGGCCAGGGGGTGAACGAGCTGCGGATGCTCGGCGGCGCCGCGCAGTCGGCGTGGTGGATGCAGATGATGGCGGACGTGACGGGCCTGCCGCTGGCGGTGCCGGCCTGCGCCGACGCGGCCGTCCTGGGCGGCGCCATCTTCGGCGGCGTGGCCGCGGGAACAATGCCGTCGATCCAGGAGGCGGCCCGCCGCTTCTACCGCCCGCGGAGGCGCTTCGGGCCACGGAAGGAGCACGCCGTCGCATACGACGAGGCCTGGCGGACGTACCGTGAGACCATGCACAGACTCTACCCCGGGGCGCTCGGTGAGGACATCTCTGACTGATCCGCAGGGAGGACGCTGCCATGGACGTCCGGCCGACGCGAGTTGGGCTGCTGCCGCTGTATCTGGCGCTGTATGACGAGGTCCGCCCGGAGGCTCGGCCTGAGATGGAGCAGTTCGCCGAGCGGGTGGCCTCCAGGCTCGAGGAGATCGGCCTGCAGGTGGACAGCGCGCCCGTCAGCCGCTTGCGCACGGAGGTCGAGGGGGCTGTGCGCACGCTGCTGCATCAGGACATGGACTGCCTGGCGACGGTGCACCTGGCCTACTCCCCGTCGCTTGAGGCGCTCGATGCTCTGGTGGACGCCGGTGTGCCGCTGGTTCTGCTCGACACCACGCCGGCGCCGCAGTTCGGCGAGGACGCCACCCAGGCGGACATGTTCCGCAACCACGGCATCCACGGCGTCCAGGACCTCGCCTGCATGCTGCGCCGGCGCGGGCGGCCCTACCTTCTGGCCGTCGGCCACATCGATGACGAGGCCTTTGCCGCCGAGGTGAGGCTGTGCGCGCGCGCCGCGCATGCAGCGCATGCGCTCGGCACCATGCGCGTGCTGGTCATCGGCGAGGACTTCGAGGGCATGGGCGACTTCGCGGTCAGCCCGGAGGTCATGGCGGCGAAGCTGGGGATAGAGGTCCGGCGCGTCTCCGTCGGCGAGGTGGCCCAGGTCGCCCTCCGGGTGGCCGAGGACGAGGTAGCGGCGGAGCGAGAGCGAGACTATGCCGACCTTGACTGCTCACAGGTGGCCCCGGAGATGCTGGACCGCACGAACCGCGTGGGGCTGGCCGTGCGCCGCATTATGGAGGAAGGGAACGTGGGGGCCATGAGCTTCAACTTCGCGTCCTTCACCGCCGAGTCCGGGGTCGAGACCGTGCCCTTCCTGGAGGCCTCCAAGGCCATGGCGCGCGGGGAGGGCTACGCCGGCGAGGCGGACGCCCTGACCGCCGCACTGGTGGGGAGCCTGGCCCAGGCCGGCTGCCGGGTGACCTTCACGGAGATGTTCTGCCCGGACTGGGCCGGCGGCAGCGTCTTCATGAGCCACATGGGCGAGTGCAGCTTGGACCTCGCCGCCGGGCCGGCGAAGCTGGTCGAGAAGCAGTACGACTTCAGCGAGGTCGCCAACCCGGCCATTGCCATCCCCACGGTGCAGCCGGGCGAGGCCACGCTGGTGAACCTGGCGCCGGGGCCTGGCGATACCTTCGACCTCATCGCCGCGAGGGTGGAGGTGCTCGACCGCGGCCCCGTGGCGGGCTTCCCGGAGGTCCCCCACTTCTGGATCCGGCCGCTGGACCATAGCCTGCCCGACTTCCTGCGGCGCTACAGCGAGCTGGGCGGCACGCACCACCTGGCGCTGTGCCTCGGCGACGAGATGGAGCTGGCGCGTCGCATGGCGACGCTCACGGGCATCGGATTCCACAGGGTGTGAGGTGAGACCATGAGCGAAGAGGCGATCCGTTTCGGCATCATCGGCGCGGTGCGACGCGGCTCCAGCTTCGTGCGGACGCTGCAGGCCCATCCCCGCGCCGAGCTCGTGGCGCTGTGCGACATCCAGGAGCAGAAGCTCGAGGAGGCGGCCGAGGAGCTGGGACTCTCGCTGGCCTTCACCAGCGACGAGGAGATGATCGACAGCGGCGAGGTGGACGCAGTCATCGTCGCCACGCCCATGCCCCTGCACGTTCCGCAGGCGGTGATGGCCCTCGACCGCGACATCCACGTGCTCTCCGAGGTCCCCGCGGGGGTCTCCTACGAGCAGTGCCAGGAGCTGGTGCGCGCGGCCAACCGCAGCCGCGGGACCTACATGATGGCCGAGAACTATACCTACATGCGGCCCAACGTCATCGTGCGGGAGATCGCGCGCCGCGGCTGGTTCGGCGAGATGTACTTCGCGGAGGGCGAGTACATCCACGAGCTGAAGGGGCTCAACGAGATCACCACCTGGCGGCGGCGGTGGCAGACGGGCATCAACGGCAACACCTACCCCACCCACTCCCTCGGCCCCTGCCTGCAGTGGATGCAGGATCGCGTGGTGTCGGTGATGTGCGCGGGCAGCGGTCACCACTACCGCGATCCGCGCGGCGACCGCTATGAGCAGGAGGATACCGTCACCGCGCTCTGCCGCCTGTCCGGCGGAGGGCTCATCCAGCTTCGCCTGGACATGCTCTCCGACCGTCCGCACAACCTGACCTACTACTCGCTGCAGGGGACCGACGGCTGCTACGAGGCCGCGCGTGGGCTCGGCGACGAGCCCAAGATCTGGCTGCGCTCCCGCTCCCCCGACGAGATCGTCTGGGAGCCCCTCGAGAATCTCGCCGAGGAGGTCCTGCCCGACCAATGGCTCAAGCCGCCGGATGAGGCGCTGCAGGCGGGGCACGGCGGCGGCGACTACTGGGAGATCCACGACTTCGTGGACGCGATCGCGAGCGGAAGCCCGCCACCGATCGGCATCCACGAGGCGATGGACATGACGCTCGCCGGCCTCGCCAGCCAGCAGTCGATCGCCGAGGGAAGCCAGTGGGTGGCGGTGGAAGATTCGCGGAGTTGGTAAGGAGTGTGACCCCGCATTTCCGGAAGATACGAAAAAAGTACGGGAAAGGAGTTACGTTCTATAGGTTGTGTATGGGGGTAAGAGGCAGTGGCGGTGGCAGTGGCGAGCTGTGGGC
>JBNGDZ010000557.1:0-3241 GCA_049975765.1 Armatimonadota bacterium | reverse complement strand
GCGGCGGCCCGGATCCACGTGGTGGCGGGCCTGACCGAGCGCGCCGGCGAGCGGGTATACAACGCGTCGGTGCTGCTCTCCCCAGGCGGCGACCTCCTGCTGCGCCACCGCAAGATCAACATCCTGGCCATCGCCAGGGACCTCTATGCAGTGGGCGACGCGCTGGCCGTGGCCGAGACGGCGCTGGGCACCATCGGGATCCCCATATGCGCGGACAACTTCCCATCGTCGCTGGTACTCGCGCACTCGCTGGCCCGTATGGGCGCGCAGATGCTCCTCTCCCCGTGCGCCTGGGCGGTGCCTGCCGAACACGACAACCGGGCCAAGCCCTACGGCGAGATCTGGCTGACCTCCTTCGGCGAGCTGGCGCGGCTGTATGATCTGACGGTGGTGGGTGTGAACGGCGTGGGATGGATCACGGGCGGGCCCTGGGAGGGGCGCAAGTGTATCGGGTGCTCGCTGGCGATGGGGCCGGGCGGGAGGGTGCTGGTGCACGCGCTCTACGGCGTGGACGCGGAGGAGCTGCTGACCATCGACGTGGAGCCGGGGCCGCCCATCGCTACGGGCACCGGCTTCGCGGAGGCGCTGCGTGAGCGGGGCTATGAGGGCCCGTGAGCACCAATCTGCCGATAGGAGGATTGCCATGAAGCGACTGGCGATTGCAGTTGCCGTGCTTGCCGTCATGGCCCTCGCTGAGGGCGGGTGGGCACAGGACGGCGGTGTCGCGCGCACGCTCGACGAGTTCGGGCCGGTCGAGACCGCGGAGGAGGCCGAGGCGGCCCTCCAGGCCGCGGTCGAGGAGTTGATGGAGGCCGGGGGCGGGGTGCTGGTCATCCCGCCGGGGGTAACGCAGCAGCTTGAGGTGCGGAACGTCTGGCAGGCGGAGCGCACCACCGGCGACGAGGGACCCGTGGTGACGATCATGGACTACCGGGGCGGCTTCGCGGAGTACCACGTGGCGCCCATCGGCAAGCACCAGTTCGGCACGTGGACGGGCTTCCGGGTGGAGCGGGTGCTCAACCTCGGCCAGCAGAGCCTGCCGCACTGCGGCACCCACGGCGCGCAGGCCATCGATAACGTGCTGGTCAGCGGCGCCAGCTCCTACATGCACATTCTCAACGAGGACGTGCAGGCCGGCGAGGACGTCCGCTGCTACGTCAACACCATCCGCGGCGTCTGGGTCGGCGCCTTCCTGAACATCACCTCCAGCGTCATGGGCTACGCCGAGCCCTACGACCGCGTCATCGTCAAGAGCATCGGCTGGGATTCCGAGCGGCGCCGGAACTACTTCACCTGCGACCTGGAGCACGACCACCCCGCCGGCGCCCTGGTCTACAACAAGCACAACTGCAACGGGCTGGTCATCAACGGGATGAGCAACTGCGACAACCAGACCGCGGGGGAGCTGATGGTCAAGCGCCACAACTACGCAGTCGGTGACAGCTTCGGCATCAGCGGTCTGTTCTACTATATGAGCGACATCTTCTCGGGCTTCGGCGATGAGGGCGCGGTGGTGCTCAACGCCGAGACCATCGGGGAGCTCGACGGCTTCCACTCCACCGTGGAGTCCGTGAGTTGGGACAACGATGAGCTGGTCTACGAGAGCGGACAGTGCAACGCCCACACGCTCAGCAACTCCCGGCCGCTGATCAACATGAACCGCGACAAGTGGATCACCGAGGGCACCGTGAAGATCGTGCCGCCGTGGGAGCAGTATCAGGGCCAGAGCTACCCGGGCGTCATCGGCGGCTACGCGAACGCCTTCAACTACCAGGGCGGGGCCATCATCGGCTCGGCTGACTGCCCCTGGGATGAGAGCATCATCGGCCGGTTCTTCTGCATCACCGACGACTCCGAGGTTATCCTGCCCGACGATCCCTCGACCTGCGGGGGCTACGGGAAGCTCCCCTCGCGGCCCGTCTATCGCTGGTACCGCGTCATGGAGCTTGAGCGCAACGAGGACGGCACCAAGCGCATCAAGATCCTCCGCGTGCGCTGGTCGGCGGTGGCCGCCGGCGCCCCGAACCTGTTCAATGACGAGAACTACACCTACGACGGCCACGAGCGACCTCTGCACTACGCCATCGCACCCGGCGCATGGGTCTACGACATCAGCCGGGGCTGGGCCGAGACCCACCAGACCGGCGGGAACCTCTACTGGGAGCACCCCCGGACGCTCAGACTCGTCCCCACCGGCGACCGCGACACGCGCTTCGACTTCGAGCCCGGCGATGAGATCGAGCAGCCCGTTGGGCCCGATCCCTACCACCCCCGGCCCCTGCGCATCCGCCAGTTCGACCAGCTCCCCAGCACCATGCCCACCTCCTCCATCGAGGTCCAGCAGAAGGGGCGAGTGCAGGTTCCCTACGGCCTCCACTTCGACGGGATCATCAAGCGCAGCGAGGACCTTGAGCGGCGCAAGGACCGCAAGCCCGCCTACGACAGCGTCATCCACATCAACGCCCTGGCCAACACCGGCATCGAGTTCAGGAGCGAGGTCATGGACTCCGCCATCGTCTTCCGCCAGCCCGACGGCCACGCCCAGCCCATCCGCTGGAGCCATCAGGGTCCGACCGGGGGCAGCAGCCTCATCTGCGATCCCGCCACCGGCGACTTCGTCCTCCAGGGTGGGAACGTGGACGCGGGACGCGGCTCCGTCAAGCGCGTGCGGGGCATCTCGGCGACGGACGCCGTCTCGTCGAACCTGCGCGGAATCGACCTGGCTGTCGAGGCGGGCGCGGCTGAGGCCGCCGTGAGCTTTCCTCAGGGCGAGACGGACGCGCAGTATGCCGTCTCCGTGACGCCCTCGTGGCTGACGACCGTGGCGGTGCCGGAGAAGACCTCCGATGGCTTCACGGTGCAGTTCGGGACCCCCGCCCCGGAGGGAGCGAGGATCGACTGGATCATGATCCGGTGAGCGAGTGGACCGACACGGACGCCGCCCGCGGGGAGCGCCTGCAGCGCAGGCTGGCCGGCCGCGTCCGGGTGCGGCCGCTGCAGACGGCGCCGGAGAGGATCGCGGGCGTGGCCTTCGCCTTCGCGGGCGAGCGCGTGGTGCACGCCGCGGCGGTGGCGCTGCGGCATGACGACCTCGCAGTGATGGAGTCCGCGACCGCCTCCGGCCCCTGCAGACCGTATCGCGCGGGGCTGCTGGCGATGTCGGTGGGCGAGGCCGTGGAGGCCGCCGTGCTGGAGCTGCCGCGGCCCGATGCGCTGATGGTGCTCGGCCACGGCGTGGCCC
>JBNGDZ010000556.1:0-3259 GCA_049975765.1 Armatimonadota bacterium | reverse complement strand
CGCGCCGGCGAGGCCGGTCACGAACGTGAAGTGCAGCCGCAGCCAGTCCGACCATTCTCCCTCCTGCAGCAGCACCCGGTGGTCCTGAATGTCCACGCGCGCCACGGGGTTGTCGGGATCCACGTAGATGCGGAAGGGCACGTCCGCCCGCTGCTGGGAGGCGCGGAAGGCGTTCTCCGGCCCCATCAACGTGGCATCCGCGGCGCCATCGGTCACCTCGATGTGGTAGACACTACCGCCGGAGACGTTGCCGTAGCTGTCGGCCGGCTCCTCGGTGAAGAACGAGAAGTGGCCGTACGAGCCCTGCAGGTCCGGTGTCCCCAGATCCGAGAGCGTTCGCTGCCTGGAGGGTTCTGGCGGGAAGTTCGACGGGATCTTGTAGAACGTGGCCGGCACGCCCTGCTCGGCCAGCACGTTCCAGAGGGCCGGGCCCTTGCGATGCAGCGTGATCTCCGGCGCCTCCAGGGGCAGGCGCAGGTCGCCCAGC
The DNA here is from genome assembly GCA_049975765.1 of Armatimonadota bacterium. Lineage (GTDB taxonomy): Bacteria > Armatimonadota > Zipacnadia > Zipacnadales > UBA5352 > JAYENL01. The sequence goes on along the minus strand of JBNGDZ010000556.1, from coordinate 2,772 downwards.
CGCAGGATCCGCCGAGCGGGGCTGGTCGAGGAGGTGGACAGGTAGGGCCCGTAGCTGGCCGGATCGCGGTGGATGAAGTCGAAGATGCCGTGGCCGCCCGGGTCCATGCCGGTGATGAAGTTCGACCACGCCACCGGGCTTTGCGGCGGCATGCTCGAGCGCAGGGCCTTGAAGCCGCCTACCCTCGCCAGCTTCGCGAGATTCGGCAGGTGCCCGGCCCTCATCCACCGCCGCACCAGCACGGGGTCCAGCCCGTCGAAGCCCAGGATGAGCGCCTTGCGCGAGGCCACCGGTGCTCGCGGCACGCTCCGCGAGCAGCCGGCCATCCCGGCAGCCCCGAGCGCACACGCACCGGCGCCCAGGCCCGCCATTCGCAGGAACTGCCGCCTGCTCAGACCGCCCGTGGCGCTCATGATGGTCGTGCCGCCTCCGTCCCGCCAGGCGCTGCTGCATTCTCGGCCGGCTTTTCGGCTTCGCCCACCGCCACGTCGAGCTGCCAGCCGTCCATGACACCGGGCTTCTCGATCCCGAAAAGACCAAGCACCGTCGGGCCGATGTCCCCGATCCAGACGTCCTCGGCGTCGATGCGATGGCTGCAGAAGAGCACGCCCGGGACCTCCGCCGGATGCAGGCAGTGATCGGCGGCCCACGGCCGCGGGTTCGGCGCGAAGGCGTTACTGCCGACATCGCCCACCGCGGACTCCCACGAAACGCGATAGCCCCGCCTGTAGCCGACGATCAGGTCCGGCGCGTTCTCAGCTAAGGGGCCGCTGTAGATCTTCCGGGCGTCGAACACGGCCTGGACGGGCGTCTCACCCGTCTCCGGATCCTCGGCTGCCGTCAGGCGCTGCGCGAGCTCCTTCTTGAGGGCCTCAGCCTCCTCTGGCGTCACGGTTCCCTCCGCCTCCCGGCCCGCGAGGTTGACATAGATGCCCGCCAGGCCCATGGCGTAGGCGCGGGTGTCGGCCCAGTCGATGGCGCCCTCCGCATCCAGCGCTAGGTAACCTTCCTCGTGCAGCCAGCGGTTGAGGTCCACGCATCGGGCGAACCGCCCGAAGCCGTGGTCGGACACCACGAACAGCACCGTCTCGTCGTCCAGGCGTTCGCGGATCGACCCCAGTAGCTCGTCCATGTCCTCGTAGACGCGCTCGACGATCTCCGGAGCGTCGGCCGGGTCCGCGCCCTGCCCGTCACGCCCCAGGAACATGTGCTGCATGCGATCGGTGATGTCGAAGACCAGCACCACCGCGCCCTCCCGGACCTTGTTCAGCATGTCGAACAGCAGCCGCCGGCGCTCGTGGTGGAAGATGTAGCACTGCTCGACGAAGGCCTCGTCGGGGAGGATGCCCTCGTTGAGCCCCCAGGTGTCCTCGGCGAGGCCCAGGGTCGCGAAGCTCCCGTGCGCCCGCGCCAAATAGGAGGAGAAGATCAGGGGGGAGGCGATGGGCATGCTGGGGCTCGCCGGGTCGATGTTGAGCGGGAGCTGGTACAGCCGCACCCGCTCGCCGGCCTCCAGCAGCAGGAATCGCGTTATGCCCCGCAGGCGGCGAAATGTGCCCGCCCGGAAGCTCACCGGCACCCAGTCGGTGTACTCGCCGACCGTCAGATCGATCCGCTCGCCCTGCAGCCTGAGCGTCGCGCCGTCGTGCTTCCTGTTGAGATTCAGCTCGAACGCGACTGTCAGTGGCTCGGCGTCGCCAGAGCCCGGACGCTCCGGCCCCCGGATCTCCCCTGTCAGCCGCCCGTTGCCGTCGCGCTCCAGCAGCGACGCCAGGCCGCTCTCGTAGCTGGCAATCTCGTCGGCCTCGGTGGTGTGGTAGGCGAACGTGCCCTGCGTTCCCAGCAGGTCCGGGGCGCACATGCCTGCCAGCGCCACGCCGTTGAACTGCGGGGGCGGATAGCTGATGGGCACGCGAATGGCCGCGCTGAAGACACCGTTCTCGCCCAGCACCTCCCAGAAGGTCTTGCCCTTCTGCTCCAGCTCCACCGATGTGGCGCTGTGCTGCAGCCTCAGCGGGCCGACGCCGAGGGCGTGCGTGCGCTCCCGCGTGCGCGTGGAGGACAGCTCGAGTCGATAGCTGAACGGATTGCGCCGCAGGAAGTCGAAGATGCCGTGCTTGCCTGGGTTGCTGCCCGTGGCGAAGGTGGACCACGCCACCGGCGAGAGTGGGGGACAGGTGGTGCGCAGCCGCCGATAGGTCCCCTGCTCCGCGAGCGCCCTGAAGTTGGGCAGGCGGCCCTCCTCCATCAGCCGGTCCACAATCGGCGGCGACATGCCGTCCATGCCGATGACCACGACCCGCCGGGCCTTTGCGCCCGTCCGCCGCTTCTGCCGCCGGAACAGCCCCGCCACCCATCGGAGCAAACCCAGGGCGATGAGCACGAAGGCCATCACGAATGCCAGGATGATGGCCAGGAAGGAGGACAGGAAGACCATCCCCGCCCCGGGGCCGATGTAGGCATGGCACGGCCCTGCCGCAGCGGTCAGCAGACCGGCGCTGACCACCAGAGCCGCGCGGCTTCCTCTTCTCCGTGTCATCATCCGTGCAGTCCCATACAGCTACTGAACATAGCCCATGTCCTTGAGCTGCTGTCGAATCTCCGGCGACACCTCCGTTGCGCCGCCCTCGGCCACGCGGGCCTCCATCATCGCGAGCGACTGCTCCGTCCACTGCAGTAGGTCGTGCTCCATCTCACCGATGTTCCCGGGAGCCTGGGGCATCCCGTAGATATTGTGGTGCTCACCAGGGTCGGCCTCGAGGTCATACAGGC
>JBNGDZ010000555.1:0-3271 GCA_049975765.1 Armatimonadota bacterium | reverse complement strand
AAGGAGCCGACCGCCGAGGCCCTGCTGGCGCTGCGCACGTCGCCACTGGTGGGCAGCCAGGTGGACTCGATCTTCTACAGCAACTCCCTGTGCTTCGGCCACGCCCTGCACGACAGCGAGGTCATGGAGCCGTTCACCTGCACCGAGGACATGTTCGAGCACAACGGGCTGCCCCAACTGATGGCCCGGGGCATCGACCCGATCGCCGTGATGGTGGAGTTCGGCCACGCCCACGGCATCGAGGTCTTCTGGGATATGCGCATGAACGACACCCACGACGCGGCGCTCGGCGGCTACGGCCCCTACCTGCGCCCGCCCTTCAAGCTCGAGCATCCCGAGTACCTGGTCGGCGCCATCGACAACCATCCGCCGCACGGCACATGGTCATCGGTGGACTACGCGCAACCGGCTGTGCGGGAGCTGGCGTACCGCTTCTTTGAGGAGGTCTGCCGGAAGTTCGACGTGGACGGTGTGGAGATGGACTTCTTCCGCCACCCCTGCTTCTTTAGGAGCGTCGCCTGGGGCGAGCGCGCCGGCGAGGCGGAGCTCGACGCCATGACCGGCCTGGTGCGGCGCATCCGTGAGATGACCGAACGGGAGGGCATGCGCCGGGGCAGGCCGATCCTGATCGCCATCCGCGTTCCCGACTCCATCGAGTACTGCCGGGGCATCGGCCTGGACGTGGAGAGGTGGCTTGAGGAGGGCCTGGTGGACATCCTCATCGGCTCGGGCTACTTCCAGCTCAACCGATGGGAGTATCTCGTCGAGCTGGGCCACAGGTTCGATGTGCCGGTCAACCCATCCCTCAGCGACTCGCGTGTCAGTGGCGAGGATCGCTTCAGCCGCCGGTCGATCGAGTGCTACCGGGGCCGGGCGATGCGCGCGTGGTCGGCCGGCGTCGATGGCATCTACATCTTCAACTACTTCAACCCGCGCGGCCCGGTATGGCACGAGCTCGGCGATCCGGAGGCGTTGGTCACCCGCGACAAGCTCTACTTCGTCACGGTGCGCGACGGCCTGCCGCAGCGCTACCTGGCGGACGGTGACCAGTATCGCAACACCCCCGTGCTCACGCCGACGCATAGCCGGCTGCTGCCGGATGATGAGTCCCTGCGGGTCGAGCTTCTAGTTGGTGACGACGTCGAGCGGGCGCGCGCACAGGGCCTCGAGCCGCAGGTCACGCTGCACGCGAGGGTGATCGGCCCGCCGCGCGTGCAGGCCAGGCTCAACGGGGAGGGGCTTGGCGGCGCGACGGTGACGGGCCAGTGGCTCGACTTCCCCGTGCCTGCGGACTCGGTGCGGAGCGGTGCCAACGAGGTAGCGCTGATGGCGCCGCCTGCCGCAGAGCAGCGAGATGCTGGCTGGACGATTGAGTGGTCGGCGCCGGAGATGCCGTCGCTTCCCTGGCAGAGAATGGGCTTCGGCGAGAGCTGCGTCGCGGAGATGCAGGACGACGGCCTGCTGATCGCGGACCGGAGCACGGTGGGCGGCAGCTACGCCTTCTTCCAGTGCCCCTGCGCCATCCGGCCTGACGAGGAGGCGGTGGTCGAGGCGCGGGTGCGGCAGCTTTCGGGCTGGAGCAGCATCATGTTCGAGAACGGGGCCTCGGGCGAGGAGCTGCAGCTTTTCCCGGACCAGCTGAAGGGGCGGCAGTGCGGCCTGAGCCACGCCATGGACACCACCGACACGGTCCACACCTACCGCATCGAGTTCGGCGGCGAGGACTTCCGAGTCTATGCCGATGGCGAGCTGGCCATCGACGGCACCGGGCACTTCACCAGGCCCGCCTACAACGGGCGCAGCGGTGTGATGTTCGGGGCGGCCAACAGTCCCAGCACCGGGGAGGCGCTGTGGCAGTCCGTGAAGGTCCGCACCGATTCGGTGAGCCTGGTGGATCTGGTGCTGTCCGTGCGCTTCGGCGAGGGGTAACCGCACTCCCGGCGTCGTTCGCGCCGCGTCCACCGATCGGGAATCCGGAGAGCGCTCTGGTCTGGCACAAGACACAGGTCAGCGGCTGTGATGCGTAAGCACGGTCTCTCCATCCGCCCGATAGCAGGTGCCATTCCAGGCCAGGGCTCCCTCTATGGGCGCCGGACGATAGACGTAGCCATCCAGCATCACGGGATAGAGGTAGGCCACGAGCTCATCTGCCCCCAGACAGCGCTCGTGCACCCAGAAGAGGCTGTGGCGCTCGCCGAGGCTGTCGGTGTCCAGTAGGTCGCGAGGAACATATCCCCGCGTGGATATGAGCTCGCCAGCGGCCACCTCCTCAACTGCGGCCTCAGCGACTGTGAGCTCCTGGGGCGCTGCCAGGGACTCACTGCCGCCCAGCGTCACCGGGGACCGAGTGAGAACCTGGGCCAAGCGGTCAAGCAGCGGCGCATCTTCGGAGAAGGCCAGCAGCGCCACCCGGTGGGTGTGGGCGAACTGGCGGGGCAGGGCGTCGGTGACCTTGCCCTCACCTGCGGCCTGGATCTTCGTGATCAGGCTCACCACGCAACTTCTTGCGGCGACAGGCATGTCTTCATCGACGAGAGCAGCGCATGTGTCGATGCCGGCCTCAATCTCCTCCAGGCACTCCAGTGGCGGACGGTCCTCGGCGCGCTGGAGCGCGGCTGCCAGCATGCCCAGAATCGTCGATGGCGGCGGCAGGGGGTAAGTCAGCGCGCTCTGATGCGTGTAGGGAAGGCGCATCGAGAAGAGCGACGCAGGTTGCAGCACCGCCTTCAGGTAGTTCACTGGTGCCTCCTACCCGACCACGGCGTCGAACAGATCCCCGATGCGGTCGTGGCGCGTGACGCCGTCGGGTGCCTCCTCGACACCGAAGATGTGCACGGCGGCCCCGTCGGGGATGATGCCGAGGTACTTCTCGATGTAGCCGGGGTAGATCGGCGAGACCGGGAAGGGCAGCGGGCCCCCGTCGCTGGTCGCAACCATCAGCTCCAGGCAGTCGGCGTGCGGGATGGCGTGCGACTGGCTGGCCCCGATGCGTCCCGTGAGCATGTGGCGGTAGGCCTGGGTCGCGAGCCTCATCCGCTGTTCCCGGTCCACCCCCTCCACGTACCGCTGTGTCTCCTCCATGTAGCCGAGTCGCTGCAGGTCCAACGCGGAGACAAAGCCATAGATGCCTGAAGCGTAAGACTTGTAGAAGAGCATCTGCGCGGCGGCCTCGCCCTCCTCCCGTTCGCGCTGACGTGACACGCGAGTGTGCACAACCTGCCGCTGTGTCGTCTCAGCGCCCTCGTCCAGCACCGGAAGCAGCCACGAGAAC
>JBNGDZ010000554.1:0-3276 GCA_049975765.1 Armatimonadota bacterium | reverse complement strand
GCCCGTGACCACGCGCGTGTTCATGCACTGCGACGGTATCGGCCACGGGGAGCTCCGCATGGCACTGCGGCGCGCCCGCTGCGAGCCGATCCGGCCGGAGATGGTGTTCGTGGACGGCGGGCGGCCGGAGCGGATCGAGGGGAGCCTGACGACAGCGGACGAGGCCGACCTGACGCTCCACGGGACCATCGGCGGGGCGCTGCTGCCCTCGGGGCCATTCAGCATGGAGACGGGCCCGCAGCATTGGGCGGAGTACGAGGTGGGGCTGCCCGTGGGGGGCCGCTGGCTGTTGTGGATCCGCGCCCGCTACGAAGACACCAACTCCAATAGCTTCTTCCTGCGCAATCCGGAAGACCCCGAGGAGCTGATCCGCCTCGGCAACCGGATCGGGACCTACGACACCTGGCTGTGGGAGGGCCCGGTGCGGCTGGAGCTTGAGGCCGGCACCCACACGCTGACGATCACCGGCCGCGAGAGCCAGCCGCTGCAGAGCCCCATCCTGGACGTCATAGCCCTGGTGCACGAGGAGTTCACCTACACGCCCACCGACTCGGACGCCCGTCAGGCGCTGATGCCGGAGCAATAGGGAACACGGAGCACCCCGGAAAGGTCTAAGGGGCCAGGTTGCAGCAGATGCAGCGTAGCAGGTGATACGCGCCTATGAGGTCCATGCGTAATGTCCTCCTGGCAGTGAGCCTCGCCGCCTTGGTCGTGGCTGCGGGCTGTGGGGGCGGAGGTGGCGACGGCCAGACCCCCGGCTCTACAAGCTACCTGCCGATGGCGGTGGGGAACACCTGGGACTACACGATGACCCTGGCCCCCGATCTCATACCCGCCCAGGCCGGGGAGAACCTGCAGTTCGCATACCACGAGACAGTCACAGGCACTGCAGACTTGCAGGGGGAGGCCTACTACGTCATCCGGACGGTGCGCGAGGCGGGCGGCGGGTACGAGGAGTCCACCTGGCAGCAGTACCGCCGCGTGAGCGATGACGCACTCTACGCCAGAGTGGCAGTGCGCAGCGACGAGGGCATCGTGCAGCGCTGGTACGATCTCCCGCTGCTGATGCTGCCGCCACGGACCGGCGAGGTCTGGCAGGACCCGCAGTTCGAGGATGTAACCTTCACGACCGTCTCGGTCAATGAAACTATACAGGTGCCGGCAGGGACCTTCCGGTGCGTGCAGGTGGACCGGGAGTTCGACGACACGCCTCCGGGCGAGGACAGTCCCATCCACGTGCTCACCCGAAGCTACTACGCCAGGGGCGTGGGGCTGGTACGGGATGAGATACGCGAAGACGATGTGGTGACCTCCACCCTGGAGCTGATCTCCTACGAGCTGAACTGAGCCAGCGGCTTGAGACCCGGCCTCGCCGGGTATTACTGTAGTGCGCCGAGGTCCATCGCTGGGGGAGGCCAGGCCGCCGCCCATGGGGCCGGCCTGCGAGGCTGCGGAAGGGGGTGGCAGGATGCTGAAGGTGCGCTGGACGCAGCTCGGCCCGCCGGCGTCTCCGGGGGTGGTGTTCGTTCGCGGCATCGGCGACATACGGGTGACTCAGGAGGACCTGGACACTTACGGGAGTATGTCCGGGGACCCGGAGCTCGAGTGCGAGCACGTCTCCAATGATCCGGAGGCCAGCCACCGCATCGCCAGGGTGGCGCCCGAGACCTTCGGGGTGAGTGACCCCGAGGAACACGAGGAGGAGAGCCGGCCCGCCCGCGCGACCAGCCGGCCGACGACCTCCAGGCGCTCCCGCAAGGGCGGTCGCCGCGGCCTGCTGGACATTCTCCTGGGCCGGTAGCTGACCGCACCGACGCCCAGCCCTCAACGGCAGCGCAAGCTGCCGGAATGTAAACCTGTGTCGCATCGCCTGATGAACTCCCTCGTGCTCCATCCCTCCGCGGCTGTGTGTCGGCAATGCGCCCGAAGGCCAGCTCCTGTGCGGGAGGCCCTGCAGACGCACTGCCCCAATGGAAGGAATCCCCGCAGTCAGCGCGGAATGCCGACTCGACGGCGAAGGCCGCCCGGTGGCTGCCTGAATGGATCGCCGGGCGCCGACATAACGGAGGTGCCGCGCGATGGCCAACGAGACGATCGGGTGCGCGATATTCGGAGCCGGCTGGGTCGCAGATGAGCACATCAATGCCTACATCGCCGACCCTCGCTCAGAGGTCGTGGCGGTGGGCAGCCGCCGGGAGTCCAGCGCGCTGGCGGCCGCGGCCAGGGCCGGGTTGGGCGATGTGGCGATCTACACCGACCTCGACGAGCTGCTCGCCGACGAGAACGTGCAGGCGCTGTCCATCACCGGCCCCAACCACGTCCACGTGGAGCACGGGGTCAAGTGCTGCGCGGCCGGGAAGCACTTCATCATGGAGAAGCCCATCGCCATCGACCTGGCCGGCCTGCACGAGCTGGCCGCGGCCGTGCGCGAGTCGGGCGTCCGCACCGTGGTCAGCTTCTGCCTGCGCTGGAACCCCTCGCTGATCAACACCGCCAGCCTGGTGCGGGAGGGCGCCATCGGCAACATCTTCTACGCCGAGGGCGACTACTGGCACGGCGTCAGCGACTGGTATACCGGCTGGGAGTGGGCGCGCACGAAGGCCAGCGGCGGCTCCAGCTTCCTGTTCGGCGGCTGCCACGCCGTCGACGCCCTGCGCTGGCTGGTGGGCTCGGACATCGTGCAGGTCTCAGGCGCCTACGGCGGGGGCTGGGATGAGCGCTACGAGTATCCCGCCACGGTCGTGGGGACCGTGAAGTTTGCCTCCGGCGCCGTCGGCAAGGTCTCCTCCTCCGTGGACTGCATCCTGCCCTACCAGTTCAACATCGACCTCATGGGGGATAAGGGCTCCATCCGCGACAACAGGGTCTACTCGACCACGCTCTTCCCCGAGCAGGACGGCTGGGCCGAGGTGCCGGCGGTCCTGCCCGACAGCGGCGACGTGGAGCACCACCCCTTTGAGGGGGAGATCAGCCACTTCCTGGACTGTATCGAGTCCGGTGAGGACTCCTACGTGGACATCGAGGACGCCGTCAACACCCACGAGGTCTGCCTGGCGATGGACATGTCGGCGGAGCGGGGCGGCGCCACTATTGACCTGCCACTGGAGGCCTGATGGCAGAGGGCATACTGGAGGAGAGCACGAGGCGAGTCGGGACTCGGCTCCGCGAGCTCCGGGCCGCCGCGTCCGAGTTGCGGGCCGCAGTTCTGGCGACGCGCAGCGGCCTGCCACTGGCCTGCGACACAGAGGAGCCGGCCGACGCCGAGGCGCTGGCCGT
>JBNGDZ010000553.1:0-3290 GCA_049975765.1 Armatimonadota bacterium | reverse complement strand
GGATGGTGTCCCCCTCACGGATACCCATCCTCGCGCCGATCTACCCTCCATCGCTCCCGCAGCGGGGATCAGACCCCCTCTGCGGGCGGGAACTGCCTAGCGGAGCTGGCCGGCGACCTCCTCGAGGTCCTCCGCGGTGTCCACGTTCAGCACCTGCAGCTCCGGGTCGATCCTGCGGATCAGCCTGCTCAGCACCGTGCCGGGCCCGACCTCCACCACCGTCTCCACGCCCTCATCGGCCAGCCGACGGACGCTCTGCTCCCACAGGACGCCGGTGGTCATCTGCCTGGCCAGGCATTGACGGATCTCCGCCGGCTCGGTGTGCGGCAGCGCGTCGGCGTTGGCGACGACGGGCACGTCGGCGGGCGCCAGATCGGTCTCCTCCAGACGCTCAATGAGCGGTTCCGCCGCCGGCGCCATCAGTGAGGAGTGGAAGGCTCCGCTGACCTTCAGAGGGATGACGCGCTTGGCTCCGGCCTCCTCGGCCAGCGCGCCGGCCCGCTCCACCGCTTCCGCCTCGCCGGAGATGACGATCTGGCCCGGAGAGTTGTAGTTCGCGACGACGAGCACGTCATCCTCCCGCGCCGCGGCGACGACCCGCTCCACCTCTTCGGCGTCGAGGCCCAGGACGGCGGCCATCGCGCCGGGGCAGTCGTCCCCGGCGCGCGCCATCAGCTCCCCGCGAAAGCGCACCAGCCGCAGGAGCTGCTCGGGCGTCAGACACCCGGCGCAGGCCACGGCAGAGTACTCCCCGAGGCTGTGTCCCGCCACGTAGTCGGGCTCGATCCCGGCGTCGCGCAGCCCCGCCAACGCCGCCAGGGAGTGAGCCGCGATGGCCGGCTGCTGATTGTCGGTGCGGGTGAGCGCATCCTCCGGCCCCTCGAACATCACCTGCAGCAGGTCGGCGCCCAGCGCGCCCTCCGCGACCTCCAGCGCCAGCCTGGGCGGCCCTCCGGCCTCGTACAGCTCCTCGCCCATCCCCACATAGTGCGAATTCTGCCCCGGAAAGACGAAGGCGATCACCGCTCACTCACCCCGCCGCTGCTTGAAGGCCTCGATCATGGCCGGGACCACCTCGAACAGGTCGCCCACGATCCCGTAGTGCGCCACGTTGAAGATGGGCGCGTCGGGGTCCTTGTTGACGGCCACGATGCAGTCCGACGAGGACATGCCGGCCAGGTGCTGCACCGCCCCGGAGATGCCGCAGGCGATGTAGAGCTTGGGGTGCACCGTCTTGCCGGTCTGCCCCACCTGGTGAGTGGCCGGGATCCATCCGGCGTCCACCGTGGCCCGTGAGGCGCCCACGGCGCCGCCCAACAGCTCGGCGAACTCCTCGATGAGCTCGAAGTGCTTCGGGTCCCCAAGGCCTCGCCCGCCCGAGACGATGATGTCGGCCTCGGTGAGATTCACGTCGCTGCCGGTCTCGTCCTTGATGACCTCCAGGACGCGGGTGGCGATGGCCTCCTCGTCGATCTCAACCGGCACCTCGATGACCTCGGCCTGGCGGCTGTCATCGAACTCCAGCGGCTTCATGACCTTGGGCCGGACGGTGGCCATCTGCGGGCGGGTGTACTCACAGAGGATGGTCGCCATGACGTTGCCGCCGAAGGCCGGCCGGGTCTGCTCGAGGAGCTTGGTCTCGGGGTCGATCGTCAGCTCCGTGCAGTCCGCCGTGAGCCCGGCGCGGATGCGGGCCGCCACGCGCGAGGCCAGGTCCCGACCCATGCTGGTGGCGCCGATGAGCACGATCTCGGGCTTATGCGTGTTGATCAGCCCGGTCAGAACGTCGGTGAACGGCTGGGTGCGGTAGCGCTTGAGCGCGGGATGGTCCACCAGGAAGACGCGGTCAGCCCCGCAGCCGGCGGCGACGTCCGCGAGGTCCGCGATGTCGTGGCCGATCAGCACCGCGCTGACCTCAGCGTCGAGGTCCCCCGCCAGCCTGCGGCCCTCACCGATCAGCTCCGCCGTGACGGAGCCCAGCGTGCCGTCGGGCGCGACCTCACCGACGACCCACAGCCCCTCGTACTGTGAGGTGTCCACCTCGCCCTTGCGGGCCATCTCCAGCACGATCGCGCCGGTGGGGCAGGCGTAGGCGCAGGCCCCGCACATGGTGCAGTTCTCGTTGAACTCGGCCTTCTCATCGACCATGTCGATAGCCCCATAGGGGCAGCCCGGGATGCACATCTCACAGCCGATGCACTTGGCCTTGTCGATGTATATCGCCATCGCGTCGCTCCCGAAAGGTCCCAGACGAGCCGCGCGGTCTCCAATGCCGTCGCTGACCGTGCGGGCGTCAGATGATCTTGTCGTCGATGAGGGCGTCGATGACCGCGGTGGCGGTCTCCCTCGGGTCCCCCTCGAACTTCCTGCCCTCCGTGTTGCGCGTGGGCGCGAAGGTGCGGACCACACGCGTCGGTGAGCCATCCAACCCGCACAGGCAGGCCTCCACGTCCATGCAGCTTTCGTCCCAGATCTGCACGTCCTTCTTCTTCGCCGCCAGCTTGGCCTTGATGCCCGGCCGCCTCGGTTCGTTCATCTGCTTGACGCATGAGACCAGCGCCGGCATCTTCACCTGCACGACCTCGAACTCGTCCTCCAGCAGCCGGCGTACCCTGAGGGTCTTGCCCTCCGCCTCCAGGTCGATGGCGAAGGTCACCTGGGGGATGCCGAGCTGCTCGGCAATGCCCGGGGGGACCTGCGCGGTATCGCCGTCGAAGGCCTGCTTGCCGGTCAGGATCAGATCGTAGTCCCCGATCTGCCGGATGGCGGTGGAGAGCACGTACGACGTTGCGAGCGTGTCCGAGGCGGCGAAGCACCGGTCGGAGATCAGGATGGCCTCGTCTGCCCCCATGGCGAGGGCCTCACGCAGCGCCTCCTCGGCCTGCGGCGGGCCCATGGAGATAACGGTGACCGTGCCGCCATGCTCCTCCACAAGCTGGACCGCCGCCTCGATGGCATTCTCATCGAAGGGGTTGATGATCGCCGGGACACCCTCGCGGACGATGGTGTTGGTCTCCGGGTCGATCTGCACCTCGGAGGTGTCGGGGACCTGTTTGATGCACACGATGATGTTCATCGATCGCTCAGCTCCGATGTCCACGCGGCCTATATGCGGTGCTCCCGCAGAAGGCGGTTGGCGATGATGCCGCGCTGGATCTCCGAGGTGCCCTCGACGATCTCGAAGAGCTTGGCCTCCCGCATGTAGCGCTCCACAGGGAAGTCGCGCGTGTAGCCTACGCCGCCATGGATCTGCACCGCATCGGAGGTCACGCGCGAGACCATCTCGGAGG
>JBNGDZ010000552.1:0-3307 GCA_049975765.1 Armatimonadota bacterium | reverse complement strand
CCTCTCGCATGGGTAAAGCTCCTCCTTGGGCATAGGTCACCGTGAACTTCGTGTCGGCAACTGCCGGTGCTGCGCAGACGGTTACATCATTCGAACGGGAAAGGACCGGGATCGACGCCCGCCAGCCGCTGCACGAAGCGCTGCAGGAAGACCATCCTCCCGCGCTCGAAGTTCGCAGCCTCATGCAGATCGATGCCGTCGTAGCCGTTCTCGAGCACGTGCCGGGCCTTCTCCGCCAGCAGGGCGTCGAGCCTGTCGTGCTCGCCGACCAGCCACTCACCGAACAGGTACATCTGCACGCCGTGCTCCCGGCACAGCGGCCCGTACTGGCGGGCGCCGAAGGCGTAGAGGTCCTCGCCCGCCGGCACCCCCTCCTTCGCGACCCAGTAGGGACCCCCGCTCTGGCCCGGCACCTCGTAGTCGGCGACGATGATGGCGTCGGCGATCCCGTCGGTGACCAGCTCCTGCCACAGGTTCCGGTATCGGGCGACCACGTTGTCGCCGAAGTAGGGATTCGCCGCCATGTGTACGTAGTCGCCCAGTTGCAGGCCGATCCACAGCTCCCTCTCCCGCTCGTGGCAGACGGCCGCTACCTGCCGGTACAGCTCGTTCACGGCCTCCCCCTTGATGCGGTGCCAGGCCTCGGTGTCGAACTCCGTGGCGTCGAGGATGTCCACGCCGTGGCGCCGCCGGTACTCCTCGACGATAGGGCGCCCGTAGCCGTAGAAGTCGTCCTGGTGGACGTTAGGCATGTGCCGGCAGTGGGCGCTGGTGGAGAGGTGGATGCCATCGGCGCCCAGGTCCAGAAGCTCGGTGGCCTGCTGCACGCGGAACTGCCGCGCCTCCGGCCAGGCGTACTGGGTCAGCCCCTCAAACCGCGTCCCGTCCTTCGCCGTCCACTGGCACTGGGGGTTCTCGTCCAGGAACTTGGAGTGGAAGCCGGGGTAGTAGTCATCGTAGATGTCGATCCACATGATGACCTTCATGCCCCGCTCGTGCCCCGCGCGGATGAACACCTCCGGCGGATTGTAGGCCTCCAGCGCGGCCCGATAGCGCCTCAGCCAGTCCGTGTTCCGCTCGGCCAGCCGGTCGGCATCCTCCTCCGAGCCCCAGTAGCGCTCGCGGAAGTCCTCCTCATCGAACTCCAGCGGATAGCTCAGCTCGGTGCGGTAGGGAAGCAGCCCCAAAAACCCCATCCTCACGATGATGGTCTCGCAGCCATGACTGTGGAGGTCATCGACCAGGCCCACGACCTCCTCCTCGGTCATCGGCTCAGGGCGATTGATCACCTCATCGTTGAAGTCGATGTCCACAATGGCCTCGGGGGTATCGTCTCCAGGCGGGGCCGCCCGAAGTCCGACGCCCTGCTGGCCCCACGTCGGGACCGCATAGCCGAGCAGCCCCAGAACGCCGACCATGATGCCTGCACCTCCACATAGTGGTGCCAGTCCGTTGCCGCGGCGGGATCGTGGTGCCATCACGGGCCTCCAGCTTCGGTCGAGCGCTCTGCCGGCAGGTGCAGCGGGCCGGCATGGCGGACCCCAGTTCTGCGCCGCCGCCAGATTCTCCTTCGTGATGAAAAGCGCAAACGCCCTGAGCCGCTTCACAGGGAAAAGTGCTGGGATGAAGGAATCACCTAGGCCGTCGTCGCACCAGGCAGCGGCGGATGCGGACGAGAGGCGGCCCGGCAAGCCCGTGGCACCCGAGCCGCGATGACGGACAGAGGAGATAGGCGCATGGATTGGGCACGCAGGCGAGTTGCGCGATGTGCGATCCCTCTGGTGGTGGCTGTGCTGGGGGCGATGGCAGTCTTTCCATCACTGGCGGCGGAGGGCACCGACATGAGCACGCTGACGCTGAAGAGCAAGACCCTGCTTGAGGAGATGTCGCCTCTGGCCGGCGCCATCTACCAGCACCCGACCGGCCTGTCGATGATCGGCCCCGAGGGGTACTCGCCCGACAACGGGCAGACGTGGGAGCCGATGGAGGTGGGGCCGGACTTCGACAGCGACCTGCCCTACGGCTACCGGCGCTCGCCGCACACGCCGTGGCTGGACCCGGTCAACGGCAACATCATGCTGCTGCTCAACTGCATGGACACCCCCGGCAAGGACCCCAAGGCTCACGAGCCGCAGTGGCAGTGGCAGTGGTACTACCTGCGCTACCGAGTCTCGACCGACGGCGGCCGCACCTACCTCTTCGACGAGCCGATCGTGCAGCAGGGCGAGGAGTACTCTGCCGAGCACCCGATCGACGGGGTGCATATCGGGAGGAACTGCTTCTTCCTGGGAGACTCGGGCTCTCAGCCGATTCGCACCCGGGAGGGAACCGTCCTGGTGCCCATGCAGACGCCGCCGCTGGACCCCGACGGCGAGGGACTCTACAACCCCGGCGGCGGATGGTACTGGCTGGACTCGATGATCCTCATCGGGCGGTGGACTGAGGACGATCACATCACCTGGGAGGCCTCCGAACATATCACCGGTGATGGAGACCGGACGGCGCGGGGGCTCTACGAGCCCACGCTGGCGCAGATGCCCGGCGGGAGCATCCTGTGCGTGATGCGCGGCAGTAACGGGGGCAGCAAGGACCCCGACTTCCAGTGGCCCAGCTACAAGTGGTACGCGGTCTCCGACGACGGCGGATACACGTGGACGGAGCCGCAGCCGTGGTACTACAGCGACGGGACCCCGTTCTTCTCGCCCGCCAGCATGTCGCAGCTTGTGGCGCACTCCAACGGTCGCATCTACTGGATCGGCAATCTCAGCGACAGCAACTGCCGGGCCAACCATCCGCGGTGGCCGCTTGTCATCGGCGAGGTGGACCCAGACAGCCTGGGGCTCATCGAGGACAGCGTCCTCGTCATCGACACCAAGCAGCCCGACGAGGAGGACGTGAACCTCTCCCACTGGCACGTATTCGAGGATCGGCAGACCGGGGACCTCGTCATCCCGATGGCCAGGGCGAGCAAGGGATACCAGAGCCGGACCCCCGTCATCTACGTGGTCGGAGTGGAGGACTGAGACGGCGGCCCTCGTAGATGTGGGTTCATCGAGCACTTCCTGGGCGCGTCAGGGGGCGTCTCGAGCCGAGCATGAGAAGGCGGGCCGGTGCCCGAATGAATCTGTTGCTCGAAGGAGGGATGGTGTCACTGTTGGCGAACTCTCTTAACGTTTCGGGTTC
Organism: Armatimonadota bacterium; assembly: GCA_049975765.1. Classification (GTDB taxonomy): domain Bacteria; phylum Armatimonadota; class Zipacnadia; order Zipacnadales; family UBA5352; genus JAYENL01. Next base: position 124 of record JBNGDZ010000552.1, on the reverse strand, counting down.
GCGGGCGCGTGTCGTGCTCATGGGCGATAGCGCGCGTGACATACATTGATAGGAGGAGGTCGCGCACTATGAAGGACCGCAGAGGCTTCACGCTCATTGAGCTGCTGGTGGTGATCGCGATTAT
>JBNGDZ010000551.1:0-3310 GCA_049975765.1 Armatimonadota bacterium | reverse complement strand
TCCTCGAGCGAGATGAAGATGGCGGTGCGGCCGCTGCGCGTGGGCGGCCTGGCGCGGGAGACCACGACGCCCGCCACGCGGCGCGGTGGAAGGCGCAGGCCCCGGCTGGCGCCGGGGCCTGACGCTCGGCCTCAGTCTGCAGTTGTGTCTGCCAGTCCCGACTGCGGCTCTGGGCGGCGGGCGCCCTCGCCCGCCGGGTCATCCTCATTCTGCAGAGGCTCTACCAGTTGCGGTCCCGATAGCGGATGTCGATCGTGGTGCCCTGCGGTCCCTTGCGGATGATGAGGCCGTAATCCTCGCCGCCTCGACCGTAGCGCCAGTCGCCGTAGCGACGGTCGCGGCAGTCCCTGTAAGCGTATGGGACCCGGGACATGTGCTTGCGGTGCCCCGGCGGGATCCACCTCTTGTGGTGGCCGGGCTGATGGCCGGGCGGTACATGATAGGCCGGGCCGGGGCGGTAGAAGTGACCCCGACCGGCACCGTCTGCCGCTGCGGGCGGCTGCGCGGTGATCGTGAGCAATGCCGCGACCGCGAGTCCGATGAGTGTGTACTGCAGAAGACGCTTCATGGCTCCTCAGATCCCTTCTCGCTGCGTCTTCTTCTCGCGCCCCGAAGCCGGGCACGGCGGTAATTACTATGCGTCATAGTAGATACCCGCCATCTCGCCTCCTCAAACACTCTGTGCCTCACCGGGCCCTTCACCACCGGCCCAGCAGCGTGTTGCGGTAGATGCGATAGTCCTGGTAGAGACGCCGCGACTGCTCGCGGCCGTTGGCGGGGCTGAGGTAGTTCGGGTAGTCGAAGGTCACGATGTGGTCGGCGTGCTTCGCGGCCACCTCGATGGACGGGACCAGCCGGCCGATGGGGAACGAGTAGTAGCCCTTGCCGCGGCCCATGACCGCGCACTCCACGTCCGTCCACATGGCCTTCCCCGCCTGGTCACAGAGCTCCCGCACCGTCGCCTGAGCGGCGTCGGACAAGGGCAGCGGGGCCAGGCCCGTGCCCACCCCGTCGATCACCATGATGGCATCGACATCCGGGATCATCTCTACGAACGGCCCCCAGAAGCGCCGCAACTCCTCCGGCCTCACCCGGTGCCACGTGGCATCAGGGACGTCGCGCCACCGATACAGGCCCAGCGGCAGCACGATCTCAAGATCGGGCCGGAGCTCGCTGATGAGGGCGGCAAGCTGCTGCACCTGCCGGGCCGGCTCGGCGGGATCGTTGTCGAAGTCCGCGGGGCACAGCTCGAAGTTGAGGTAATAGCCGACCAGGCTGGCATGCTCGCCGTAGCGCTCCAGGAGCGCGCGGCGGTACGCATTGAGGCGCGCGGTGGACGCCGCGACCTCGTCCGGATCGGCGCCGGGCCTGCAGTGGCCGGTGGGCTGGGTATCGCCGATGTAGACCCGCATGCCCAGCTCATCGGCACGGGACATGATGACCTCGAGCGGATCGCGGCCGGCCCAGCACTCCAGTTGCGGGAGCGGCGCGCCGGGCATCACGGTCGAGAGTTGCCCGTCGCGGCCCATTACCGTGTAGAGCATGATGGTGTCCAGCCCGACGGCATGAGCCCGGTCCACCTCGGCGGCGAGTGCCCCATCGCCCCACCGCTCAGCCCAGTGGGCGTACTGGAAGGCCCAGAAGGCGCCGTCGAGCAGCGGGGGGCGGCGCACATCCTGCGTCGGGGGCTGGCGCTCATACACCTCGAACTCCGCCACAGCCACGCGGCCGGCGGCGTAGGCGGTGGTCACCAGCCGGACGGCCTCCGCCGTGGCGGGTGGAAAGCGGAAGGTCCAGCGCGAGGATTCGGTGCTGGCGACGGTGGCGTCGAGTTGCTGCCACTCTCCCTCCGACCGGGCCTCGAGCCGCCAGCCATCCTCGGCCGGCATGTAGCCGGTGGAGTAGAAGAGCACCCGCACGCAGCCCACCGTGCGGGGCGTATCCCACGCGATGCCGATGTCCTTTGGCGGGTCCGTGCTCGGCTCGTTCGAGCCCCACCAGGTGGTGAGGTCGGCGTCGTTGACGACCCCCGGCGGCACGGTCGCCCCCGAGTTCTCCAGCCAGCTCCGCGCAGTCCCCTCCATGGCCAGGTTCTCCTGGCCCTGAGCCGTCAGAGCCGTCATCACCGTCAGCGCAAGATGCGCCAGGGGTACCAGGCCCGTGCGGACGCAAACGGCCTGGCGCCGGGCCAAACCGCAGGGCGCTCTCAGCCCTGGCTCATCCATTCCCGCAGCTCCTCGGCGAGACGATCGCAGGCCTCGTCGAAGAGACGCTGCGCGGCCTCAGGAGTGACCTTCCGCGCCAGCTCCGGGTCCCACTCGTAGTGCTCGCGGGCCATGAAGCGGAAGACGGCCTCGCGCGATTCCGCCGTGAGGCCGCGGGAGTACAGCCATGGGTCAGGAGCCGCGCCGCCGGCAGAGCTGTACTTCGGCAGCAGCGTGTCCTCGGGGTCGTAGCGATCCAGGTGCACCGTGGCCGGATCGGCAGCCATCAGCTCCGCGGCCTCATTCGGGCCGGCGTGGCCGCCCCCGACCGAGGCGTCCAGCGGCCCCTCGGGACCGGCCTTGACGAGGATGCGGAGGCTGGTCCCGGTGTCGGCGTACTGGCTCGCGGCGCCCTCCCAGGACTCCCGCTGCATTGCCCCGGCGTGCGCGAGGTTGACGAACGCCCAGCGGAAGCCACACTTCTCCAGCTCCCGATACAGCTCCATGGCCACCTGCCTGACCAGGGCCGGCGTGAAGCTGATGGTCCCCCGCCAGTTGCAGAACCCCGGCGCCGCCACCCAGGTCGCGGGCAGCACCACGCCGCCGCCCAGGCGCTCGGCAACCGCCCTGCAGATGGCGTTGCCGCGCAGGTAGTCCGACCCGGTGCTCATGTGCGGCCCGTGCCACTCCAGCGACCCGGCCGGGACGATGGCCAGGGGCAGATGCTCGATGGCCTCGTCCAGCTCCTCGGGCGTCATCATCTCCCAGCGCACCATGCGGCCGGCCATGCCAATCGCTCCTTGTGGGCCATCAGCGCTCGCGCTGCGCGATGTTCTGCTCGATGTACCAGTCGATCTCGCGCCAGTCGCGGCTCCCGTCGGCGACCTCGCGAAGCTGCTCGGCGAGCAGCCCCAGGTACTCATGCAGCACCGACATGTCGCGCATGCAGGAGGGCACCAGGTAGTGCGGCTTGTTGCGTTCGATGGAGGTCATTGCGCCCGCGACCGACTCCAGCGCCGCATCGACCTCCTCGGCGAGTGTCATGGCGTCCACATGCCCCTCGGCGCGGCCGTACGCGGCCTCGAACGCCTTGGACATCACGCGAA
>JBNGDZ010000550.1:2995-3312 GCA_049975765.1 Armatimonadota bacterium | reverse complement strand
GTGCACGACCACGCGCTGGTTGCTCAGCCGGGGGTCGGTGCCGGGGAGGGTGGCCACCACGTTCTCGCCCTGCACCCGCTGCCACCTCATGTCGCACCGGACCGTCACGGGCATCTCGTCCCGCGACATCAGCATCCCCATCAGGTAGTCGGCGGCCTCGCGGGGAATCCAGTATCGTGGGATGTCAACGGGGATGGAGAGGAACTTCGCCTCCGCCTCCCCCCTGATGGTCTCCTCCGGTTCGATGAAGAGCACGGCCTTGGTGCCAAGCAGTGGCCCGTTGAACCACTCCGTCTGGCAGTTGAAGTCCACCATGG
>JBNGDZ010000550.1:897-2985 GCA_049975765.1 Armatimonadota bacterium | reverse complement strand
GTGATGGAGTTGGTAACTTCCTGCCCGTTGAAGGCTCGCAGGTTGCCGGGACCGGCGTAGATGAGGTTCCCCTCGATGCCGCCCGGAGGGGTCTGCGGTGGGCGCACCAGGTTCGGCCACATCGGCAGCATTCCGAAGCTGGTGCCGTCGTCAACGGTGATGGAGGCGTAGCGGCCCTGTTCGTCGGGCTGGGCCATGGGCACGACCACGGGGAAGGTCTCCAGATGCACGTCCTCCAGGCCCAGCTCGCGGAACTGGTCGGCGATGATCCGGGCGGCCTTCTTGCAGCCGGGGTATCCGGTCACCCGGGACTGCAGGGCCTCGAAGTCCGCGATGAGCTGCCGCATCTGCTGCTCATCAACGCCCGAGGCCGCCATCTCGTAGTCGGTATCCGACTCGAGCACGATCTCCTCCTCGTGCCCGCCCTGCGCCCATAGGGGCAGTGCAGGGACGCCAAGCACGAGGATGCACACCGACCAGACTATCGCCCTCAGTGGACGAAGCAAGTTGCCTTCACCGCCTCCGGAGATATAGGAAGATCCGGCCGCCGAAGCGCGGCCCGAGAAGGACAGATGTGGCGCGCGACCATTCGCCGCGCGCCAGCCTCACGCCTTCCCCGCTACGCGCAGCACCGCGAAGCGCCCGCCTGGACGATGACCTTCCGGCGGCCCGTCGCTGCCGGCCCGTTCACCAGCGGCTACTCACCGTGCTCCGGCTCGGACTCGCTGCCCAGAGTGCCGACGTCCAGGTCCAGGTCGGCGCGGTTCTCGATGCGCTCCACCTGCCCGTCGCGCACGTGCACGACGCGGTCGGACACATCGATCATCTTCAGGTCGTGCGTCGCCGAGATGACGGTGACGCCGCTCTCCTCGTTGAGTTCCTTGAGCAGGTCGATGATCTCCTTGCCGGTCTGCAGATCCAGGTTGCCGGTGGGCTCATCGGCCAGGATGATGGCCGGGTTGTTCGCCAGCGCACGCGCCACGGCCACACGCTGCTGCTGTCCGCCCGACAGCTCATAGGGCTTGTGGTGGAGGCGCTCGCCCAGACCGACCAGATCCAGGAGCATGGCGCCGCGATCCATCATCTCATCGCTGCTCATGCCCGCGAAGATCATGGGCAGCGTCACGTTCTCCAGCGCCGTCATGACCGGGATGAGGTTGAAGGTCTGGAAGATGTAGCCGATCTTCCGGCAGCGCAGCCACGCCAGCTCAAAGGCGTCGAGCTGCGCCATGTCCACTTCCTCGATGAAGCATGTGCCCTTGGTGGGCTTGTCGAGGCCGCCCACCATGTTGAAGAGGGTGGTCTTTCCCGACCCGGAGGGGCCCATGATGGACAGGTACTCCCCCCGGCGCACGTTCAGCTCCACACCCTTCAGCGCGGGCACCTCCACCTCGCCCATCTGGTAGACCTTGTGGAGGTCCTTGGTGCGCACGATGAACTCGTGGGTGGTCACCGAGTCGTCGCGCGCCACATCGCGGAGCCGCTCGCGGCGATGACCCAGCTCCTCCATGACCTGCCGCAGGTCAGCGCCGCACTTCGGACACACAGTGACAAGCCCGGTGGTCTCAATCACATGACCGCATTCGGGACATTCGATTTCCGCCATTGTCCGCTCTCCTCACTGCCGGCGGTCGTCGCCGGCGGATGATGAATCCTATCAGATCTCCGTCTGCAGCGCTGCGGCCGGGGGCATCCGTGCGGCCCGCACCGCCGGCGGTACCGCCGCCAGCAGGGACAGGAATACGCCTATCATGACCGCAATGCCGATGTACTCGAGCATCTGGCCCCAGTTCATCCACGCTGCCACATCCGACTGCTTGGCCAGGTAGACCACCAGCATCACGAGGTGACCCACCAGGGCGCCGACGATCGAGCCCAGCAGCCCCAGCACCGCGGACTCGATCAGGAACAGCCGCACAATGAACTCGTCCAGCGCCCCCAGGCATTTCATGGTGCCGATCTCCCGGAAGCGCTCGGTGACCGACATCAGCATCGAGTTGGTGATCCCCACCGCAGAGACCATCAGGGACATGACGACCAGCCACGTCTGGCGAGCCGCCCGGGCCTTCTGTTCGGCCTTCGCCTCTT
>JBNGDZ010000550.1:0-887 GCA_049975765.1 Armatimonadota bacterium | reverse complement strand
TCCCGTGCCTGCTCCTCCAGCTTGGGCTCCTCAGCGCCGGGCGCCAGCTCCGTCTCCTCCTGGGTGATGGCCCGGGCGCTCTGGGCCTCGGACCGGGCGATCCCCTCCTGGGCCACCTTGGCGGTCCACACCGAGACCAGGAAGGCGATGCCCAGCACCACGCCCGCCCCGGTGATCAGTGCCCGTCCCAGGCGCATCGTGACATTCCGATAGCTGATGCGCGCCGCCTCGGCCCACGGCAGGGAGATCTGCCGCTGCACCTCACCCCAGTCGGTCTCTCCCTTGTACATCTCTCTCGCAAGCTCGGATTTGATCATCGGTAGCCTCGTTCCGTCCTTTCCACGAGGCGGGCCCGGTCTCTGCTGCGGGGCCCGCGGCACCGGTCCGCGTAGAATCTGACACTCGTCGCCGGCGATCGGGCGGAAGCCGACCACCGCACGGAATTGCAGTTTCCCCCACCGCCCGGCTATCTCCTTCCCCCCATCGAACAATTCCTCCGATCAGCCCCGCACCGGCCACCGATCCGGCCTCCCCGTCCCCATGATACTTGACTCGCCCGCCGTCGGCGCAGTTCCCTGCGAGCCCATAAGCGCGTTGACGTCGCCGGTAGGGACCGCTACAATGTCTCTGCGATCACGCCCCGGACCGCTCTTATCCGGCCATCTCGGTGCCGCGGCGCACTGACACAAACGGAGGACAGGCTGTGCCGGACGCCGATAACCCCTCACGCTCCTGCCGCGCTCGGCGTATCGCCGTGCGCGTCCTCGTCCCGGTGGTTTTCGCCGCCGGTCTGTGGTACCTGTTTACGGAGGTGGTGCGCTTCGGCTACGTGGTAAGCTCATCCATGGAGCCCACGCTGCAGGTCGGCGACTACTACACCCTCCGCG
>JBNGDZ010000549.1:0-3320 GCA_049975765.1 Armatimonadota bacterium | reverse complement strand
CGCCATAGTCGTTTGCGATCGGTGGCAGGGAGACCGGAGCCCTGGTCCCGGTCTGTGCGGGAAGAGCCAAACGGCGGCCCGGAGGCTGGTCCGCCCCCCTACGGCGCGGCAACGGCCACGGACGATAACGTAAACGGCCGGCGGGGTGCCTACGCCGCGGCTGCGTACGGGAACGGTACGGGCGCCGCAGGGGCGATGGTTGGGCGGAAACAGCGGCTGATCCCTGATGCGGCCTTCCGGCCTGCCGCCGTTAGCCATGAGGTGCTGATATGAACGTGCTGCTGATTACCCTGGACACGCTGCGAGCCGATCATCTCAGCCCCTACGGCTACTGGCGGCGGACAGCGCCCAATCTGGGGCGGCTGGCGGCCGAAGGCGTCCGCTTCGAGGGCTTCATCGGCCAGTGCGCGCACACGCTGCCGTCGTTCACCAGCATGATGACGGGCCTGACGCCCTTCGAGACAGGCGTGGTCGCCACGCTGCACTGCGTGCCGGACACGCCCAGCGGGCGGCTCAGCGACGAGACGCCCGTGCTGGCGGAGATGCTGGCGAGAGCCGGCATCTACACGGTGGCGGTCGATAACCTCATGCAGTTCGCCTGCCACCCGTCATGGTTCGTGCGGGGCTTCGCGGAGTACATCAACCCCAACCCCGAGAGCTTCGTGACGGAACTGGTCGCCGAGCGGATGAACGAGGTGCTGCTGCCGGTGATCGAGCGGCTGCCGGAGCCATTCCTGCTGTGGGCCCACTACTGGGACCCGCACCGGCCCTACAACCAGCCCGATGCGCTGCTGCGGCCGTTCGAGGACGACGGCTCGCAGCAGCTTCGTACCGCTCCCGACGGCCGGGAGTACATCCCGGCGTGGGGGACCCAGGAGGCGCTGGAGCGCTCGACCTGGGCGGACGGGGAGATGCGCGACGCCCAGCCACCGCGGACTGAGGACGCCCGCGGCATGATCGACGCCTACGATGGCGAGATCCGCTACCTCGACGACCACCTCGGGGCAGTCTTCGATACGCTCACCCGGACCGGACGGTGGGACGACACCTCCGTGATCGTCACTGCCGACCACGGCGAGACCATGGCCGATCACCTCACGCACTTCTGCCACGTGGAGGCCATTGACGCCTGCACCCGCGTGCCGCTGATCATCAAGCCGCCACACGGGCTGGCGGTCGAGCGGCCGGTGGTGGACGCGCTGGCAACGCACACCGACATCCCGGCGACGGTCCTGGACCTGTTCGGGGTCGAGCCCGAAAAGCCCATGCACGGCCGCAGCCTGCTGCCGATCATCGAGGGGCGGACCTCGAGGCATCGCGATCACGTGGTCTCCAGCGGCATGTATCTCCTCGATCGCGACGACCTCTGGAAGAGCGTCGAGGTGGCGGCGCGCACCGAGCGGTGGCGGCTGCGCATGCGCGCCCCGCTGGGCGAGGACTACCCCAGGGAAGGTCTCAGACTCTCGCGGCTGTGGGAAGTCATCGCCCGGCTGTATGAGGACGAGGCCCAGGTCGAGCTCTATGAGACCGCCGCGGATCCGGACGAGCTGACGGATGTGTCCGACGAGCACCCGGATGTCGTAGCGGAGCTGGATGAGCTGTTGCGGCCGGCCGTGGAGTCCGACTACTTCTACCGCGCGGAGGCTCCTGATGTCTGAGCTGCACTGGTTTGACGCCAACTGCCTGCTGGGTCGCTCGGTGCGCACAGCCCATGGCCAGCCGGAGACCGCCGGCGACCTTTTGGCCGCCATGGATCGCTTCGGCATCCACGAGGCGCTGGTGGTGGATGCCCTGGCGCGAGAGGCCAACCCGGCGGCGGGCAACGAGCGCCTCCTGGAGCGCACGCGGCAACAGCCGCGGCTGCACCCGGCCTGGGCAGGGCTGATGCCGCAGAGCGAGGAGCTGCCACCCCCGGCGGAGATGGTGGGTCGAATGCGGGCTGAGGGCGTGGGGGCGCTCTTTCTGCACTACGGCTTCATGGACGTGCGCCTGGAGGACTGGGCCATCGACGGGCTGCTGGAGGAGCTTGAGGCCGCGGGCGTGCCGCTTGTCCTCAACCCGAATCACTGGCGCGAGCCGGCGACGGCCGACCGGACCGACTGGGAGGCGGTCGTGCGCATCTGCCGGGACTTCCCGGAACTGCCCGTCGTCGTCAGTGAGAGCCGCATCTTCACCACCCAGCGCACCGCCTATGCCGCCCTTGATGCCTGCCCGAACCTGCGCCTGGACGTCTCGGCGCTGTGGCGGCACGGCATGATCGAGTTCGTGTGCGAGCGCTGGGGGGTGCAGCGGCTGCTGTTCGGGACCGGGCTGCCCTTCCGCGATCCGGGGGCGGTCATGATGCAGGTGGCCTGCTCCGACGTGCCCGAGGAGGACCTGGCGCGCATCGCGGGGGAGAACCTTCGAGAGCTGCTGGCCTGGAACGAAAACGTGACGCCTGCCGCGGACGAAGTGGAACTTCCCGAGCCCATCGACGCCCTGCACCGCATGGCCCGCGAGCGGCTGGACCTCTCCGGCGAGGGCTTCATGGACTGCCACGGCCACCTCGGCGGCGCCAGCCCCATGCACGCGGTCCACGACGGTGTGGACGAGATGGTGCGCGAGATGGACCGGCACGGCGTGGAGCTGAGCCTGGTCTTCGGCCTGGAGGGCATCCTGGGCGACGAGACCTTCTGCAACGATCTGGTCGCCGACGCCGTGCATCGCTTCCCGGACCGCTTCATCGGCTTCACGCTGGTGACGCCCAACCACGGGGAGCGGATGGTGCGCGAGGAGCTGGAGCGCGGCCACCAGATGGGGCTGCGGGGGATCAAGCTCATCCCCCACTACCAGGGCTACCCGCCCGAGGGGCCGCTGATCGACGTGGCCTGCGATTTCGCGAACGAGCACGGGCTGCTGATACTCGACCACGACTGGGGCTCGCCGGAGCAGATGCGGCGACTGTGCACGAGGTACGCGAGGGCCTGCTTTGTCACCGGCCACTCCACGCCGGGCTACGCCGAGGTGACGCGTGAGGTCGAGAATCTCTACATCTGCACCTGCCCCTTTCTGGAGTGGGGCAAGTGCGAGCGCTTCGTGGAGATCTACGGCGCGGATCGGCTCCTGTTCGGCTCCGACCTCACGGACCTGCCCATCGGCTGGGGTCTGGGGCCGATCCTCTACGCGCGCATCCCGGAGGCGGACAAGCGGCTGATCCTCGGCGGGAACCTGCGCCGGCTGCTGTCGGCGTGGGGGTACCGTTGACGCTGAGACGCCTGCCCTGGTACTCGCGACTGTCGCGGACCGGTGAGGCGCCGTTGGAGTGAGAACGCGTCCGGGGG
>JBNGDZ010000548.1:0-3323 GCA_049975765.1 Armatimonadota bacterium | reverse complement strand
CCTGATCTCCGTGCGCGTGCCGGACTCCGTGGAGCTGTGCGAGCGCGTGGGCCTCAACATCCAGCGATGGCTGGCGGACGACCTGGTGGACATGATGACCGTCAGCGGCTACTTCCGCCTGCGGCCCTGGAGCGAGAGCGTGGCGCTGGGGAGGCGCTACGGCGTCCCCGTCTACGCGGGGCTGAGCGAGTCCCGCGTGGGCGATGATGAGGCGCGGCGCGCCCGTATGACCCCCCAGGCCTATCGAGCCCGGGCCATGAACGCCTGGCAGGACGGCTGCTCGGGCATCTACCTGTTCAACTTCTTCAACCCCAACAGCCCCATCTGGCACCAGCTCGGCGAGCCCGATGCGCTGCGGACCATGGACAAGGCCTACTTCGCCGCCGTCCGGGGCCCCCGCGCCATCAGCGGCTGGCTGGCCGGTGGCGAGCAGTACAGTGAGATTCCCACGCTCTGCCCCGACCGGCCCAAGGAGCTGCATCTGGGCGAGGCGGCGGCCACGCGGATAGAGATCGGCGAGGACCTGGCCGCTGCCGAGCCCGAGCCGGAGGTAACGCTCTCGGTGCAGATCACCGGGCTGCAGGAGCCCGGAGACGTCGAGGTGGAACTCAACGGCCAGCAGGTGACCGGCGGGGTGCGGGACGAGGACTGGCTGCGCTTCACGCCACAGCACGAGCTCTTCGCGGTGGGCTACAATGACGTCGAGGTCACGCTCCGCGCCGAGCGGGAGCCCGCGCCGGTCTGGCGCGACCTGCGCGTGGACGTCAACTACCCATGACGCGCACGCACCCGCCCCGTTACCGTCACCGCGGGCGCCGCTGCCGGGCAGCGGCGCCCGCATACGTCTCAGGAAGCGTTCTCGGCGATCCTGAAGAGACGCCGGTCGGTATAGGTGTGGCCGAACATGTCCGTGGTCCTGACCTCCAGGGTGTGGCGCCCCGGCGGGAGTCCCTCCGGCAGCGTCCCGTTCCACAGGTGTGAGCATGCCACAGGCACATGGGGTGGGGCGGCGTCCTCGGCCCTGCCGAGTCCGTCAAGCTGGCGCCTGAACTGCTCGGTGTAGAAGGCCACATCCTCCTCGGCGGGCTGATTCTGCATCTCCATCGCGACCCACTCGCCGCCATCCACCGCCATCTCAACCACCGACCGGGGCGAGCCGCCGAAGACGTTGGCGTAGACGCGATGCGAGGCCGCCTCGGCGGCCGGAACCATGGATGGCACCCACAGATCCATCTGGAAGTCCCGCGGCGCGCGAGCCGGCACGAACTCGACGGAGTAGCGATTGCCCTCGAAGGTCACCACCGACCAGCCGTTGGGAACGCCGTCGCTGCACGGCGTGACCGGGAGGCCCCACTCATCCACATCTCCACCCCACCAGGCGCCGCAGGCCGTAGCCGCGACCAGGTGGTGGTGCGGCTGCTCGCTCCACCAGCCCAGGTCCTGGCCGATGAACATGTGCTGCTGCCTGTGCCAGTGCGCCGAGAGGCCCAGGACGTTCGGCCGGCCCTCGAACAGAGCCAGGAACTCCTCGCGGTTGCCCAGCTCAATCAGCGGAATGTGGAACATGTAGACCACGAGGCGGTCGCGCGGCACCAGGGCAAGGTCGTTGCGGATGAACTGCATCTGCTCCTCGTCGATGCCGGCGGTGTAGCCCGCCTTCTCGCGGTCCTCGCTTACCGGGTGCCAGAGGACATCGTCGAGAATCAGGAAGTGCACCGGGCCCCAGTCCAGCGAGAAGCACGGCGGCCCGAAGACCCGCTCCCAGGTCTCGTCGGCGTAGTCGTCGTGCGAGGCGTCGTAGTTCTCGTCGTGGTTGCCGTGCACGTAGTAGTGCGCCATGGGCAGCTCACCCATGACATCCGCGATCGGCTCCAGCATGTCGAGATTGTTGTTGGCGATGTCGCCCAGCGAGAAGCTCACCACCGCGTCCCTCTCCTGGCGCGCGATCTGATCGACCACGTCCCGGGCCAGCAGCTCGACCTGCCAAGGGTTCGTGCACTGTGGATCGCCCAGCACCAGCGCCTTGAACCGCCGGGGCTCCCGCTGGCGGTAGAGCGCGAAGTCCACAGACTCGGGCAGCCGGCCGGTGGGCTCAACGCCCCGGTACCGCAGCTCCGGCGAGCCGTCGGGCTTGTGGATATAGTAGCCGCGCCAGCATCCGTCTTCGTCAATGGCGGTGCGCCACCCGCGGGGCTTGATCACGAAGATCACGTCATCGTCATCTACGAGAAGCCGCCACTGACCGTCGGCATCGGTCTCCACCACGTCGCGGCCGTTGGACACTCCGACGCCCGCGACGCCGGGCTCCTCACGGTCGCGTGTGCCATCGCCGTCACGGTCGTGAAAGACAACGCCGCGCGCGATTGCGGCCTGCACGTGGCAGGCCCCCAGCGCCACGAGAATCATCACCGCCAGCGGCGTCGTCAATCGTCGCCGCACCCGAGAGGTCATCGGCATCACCCCGATGCGTCCTGTAGTGTTACGCTATCCCACGGATTCCCCGGCACCCACGCCGGTCCCTCCCATCGGCGGGAGGTGCCGGCGCTCACCGCGGAGAAGCCGATGCTGGCGCATGTCTGAGCACTTTCACAGCCACGGGAGGACCACCATGAAGGTTGGATTGAGCGGGATCATCACCCCGAACGAGTGGAGCTACGAGGAGACGCTCCGGAACGCAAAGGACGCCGGCTACGAGGCGTTCGAGCTGACCTTCCGCGAGCAGCGCGACACGGCGCTCGCGAGCATGACCGACCAGAAGATCGCGGACATGGTCGCGATGGCGGAGGACATGGAGATCGAGCTGGCCGCCGCGGTCGGCTCGGGTGAGCCCCGGCCGGACATCATGACCAACGATGAGGCGCGCCGCCAGGAGAGCATCGATGAGATCAAGCACATCCTGGAGGTCGTCAAGAAGTTCGGCATCGACACCTGGCTGCTGGTGCCCGGCCGGGTCAGCGAGGAGTGCCCCTACGACGACGCCTACTACAACGCTCGCGACGCGCTGCTGGACCTGGCTCCCTTCGCTGAGGACATCGACGTGGTCATCGCGGTCGAGTACGTCTGGAACCGATTCCTGCTGTCGCCGATGGAGTTCGCGCGCTTCCTCGGCGAGGTGGGGTCATCGCACGTGGGCCTCTACTTCGACACCGGCAACATGGTCATTCAGAGCTACCCCGAGCAGTGGGTGAAGATCGTCGGGAAGGGCGTCAAGAAGGTGCACTTCAAGGACTTTCAGCGGCAGGGCTACGAGTGGAAGCCGCTGCTGGAGGGCGACGTCAACTTCCCGGCGGTGATGGAGGAGCTGCGCAACATCGGCTACGACG
>JBNGDZ010000547.1:0-3334 GCA_049975765.1 Armatimonadota bacterium | reverse complement strand
TCTCCTGAGCGGCCTCGGCGGAGTCGCAGTCGGAGACCCCCACCTCGCCGGTGAAAGCCAGGCCCTCCACGGGCGCCACCTCCAGCAGATCAAAGGGCAACATGGCCTCCATGGCCCAGCCCTGCGGTGTTCGCCTCGCGGCGTACTTCACTGCAGTCGCGTCCATGCCGTTCGGCCAGTGGCAGTAGACCTCGGGCTCTATGTCAGTTACCGGGTCGCCGGTGTCCTGGAAGTTGCCGGGGCTGAACGCGAACTGGAACTGGCCCCGATCGAAGCCCGAGCGGTCGGGCTCGATGTCGTAGGCGAAGTCGAGGTAGACCTCGACGTGGTCGCCCTTCCACACGTCCCGCCCGCGCTGCGTCTGGGAGAGCACGTCATCGGTGATATCCAGGGCCAGGAAGAGCCCCTCGCGGCGCCAGGCCGTGTGCACCGTGGCGCTGAGGTCCTCGGGGCCGTCCCACAGCACGCGCTTGTAGGTGGCGTGTTCAGGGCTGTCGAGGGAGACGGCGCCCGGCACCCCCACCCAGTCGCCGAGCTCGCCGTCCACGGCGATAGGCGGGTCAGGCTTGAGCGGCACGACATGGGCCAGCTCCTGCGCGCCCGCGGTCGCAGCCATCAGCCGCACCGAGACCAGCACCAGTGTCACCAGCCGAAGACATCTCATCGCTCAGCCCTCCATCGTGATGGGGCCATCATTCCGCCCGCGGAAGCTGGAAGCGTGCTGCTGCGCGCCGGAGCCGGTCAACCCTGTCACTCCGGCTCCTGCATTCGCTCCATCAGCGCCTCGACCAGCGCAACGCTCAGCCCCTCCTGCGAGGCGATGAGCTGCACCGGCCTCCAGATGCCGCCCATAGCCTCGTTATCATGCACCCTGACTGCCAGCGTCACGGTGTCGCCGGCGGTAAGCTGCCCGGAGATGTCCACCAGGAAGGGCTCCTTCCACAGCTCCGTGACCGGGCGCCCGGTTGACTGCACGGTGTGCTCGCCAACCTGCTCCCCGTCGAGGTAGACCCACGCCTGCTCGTCCACCGCCCCGAAGTAGAGGTAGTGGTGCTCCGCCTCGGTCTCAGCGGGCACGCGGACCCGCTGTCGATACCAGGCATAGCCGTCGTAGCCCGGATGGCCCTGGTCCTCCCACCCCTTCATCCCCAGGTCGCTGTGCTGCCGCTCCCACGCCCCGGCGTCGAAGTCCGCCTCGTGCCACCCGCGTTCCAGGCCGGCATCGTCGGGGTCCACCGCGAAGCGCCAGGTGTTTGAGAGCGGGAACAGCCGCGCGGTCTCCTGCAGATCGTCGAGGCGCTGGTAGACCTCCCACTGCGCCCGCCACTCCTCCAGCCGCGGGTCGAGGTGGATCCCCTCGCCCACGTACTCCATGCCCATGCGCTCTGCGATGGCCTCGAAGCGCTCCAGCAGGCGCTGGTAGTCCTCACCGACGAACTCGGGGCCTCGCTGGAGCTTCACGTACATGATGGGAAGCCGTGCCTCCTCGACCCGATGCAGGATCTCCTCGGACTGCGCCAGCCCCTCGGCGCGGTCGAACAGGGCCTCCGCGGCCTCCAGGAACTCGCGCGTGAGGAACGCCGAGTCCATGGGGTAGCGGATGTTGGGCTGATCCTCGATGGTGTGCGCCTGGCCGGTACGCCGCAGCAGGTGGTCGTAGGCGCCGATAGCCGGGGCGGCCTCCTGGAAGTAGCCCCAGATGAAGTCGCTCCGCAGCGCCTCGAGGTCGCGCGAGGGGTCCCACATGAGCTTGGCGTAGATCCACGAGCGCATGAACTGGCGCTCGCGGCCGCGGCTCACCGGATCCTGCTCCATGATGCCGAATACACCCCGCTCCGCGAAGAGGCGAATGTTGTCGGCGATCACGGCGATGTTGGGCATCGGCGCAAGGTAGTGGCTGTAGTTGACCGGATAGTCCCAGATGGTCACCAAGTCATGTATGTCGGTCCACGTCAGGAACCAGTCGATGTAGGGCTCCTGCTCGCGCACCGGCCGGAAGGGGTAGGCCCACATGGTCCGGTCGGTGCAGAAGCGAATAGCAACATTCTTGCGGGGGCGCACGGTGGCGGGGGGCTTGTTGGTGTCGAGATAGGCCAGCGTGGAGACGTAGACATCCGGGCGCTCGCGGCCCACGATCTCCGCCACCCGGTTGACGAAGGTCAGCAGGCTGCCCGCACGGCTGCCCTCGGTCTCGTCGAGCGCCGTGCACTCATCACACTCGCAGTAGCCGCGCCCATCATTGTAGGAGATGCTGATCAACTCGCAGTCCGGCCGCTCCTCCAGGCGGCGCAGGGCGCTGCGGGCGGCCACCCGAGCGGCCTCCGGGTTGGTGACGCAGAGCTGCCGGGCGGTGCGCCGGCCGTCGAGCAGCGAGAAGTACTCCGGGTGCTCATCCAGATAAGGGTCCGGGGGCACGAGGGCCCGGAAGGAGTGACACCAGTAGGCGTAGTTATAGTGCCCACCGAGCTCCTCGGGGATGGGCGCGTGGTTCCCGTTTACGTGGTTGCGCAGGCACCAGTCGGCATCCCGCACCGACCAGCCACGCGTGTTGCGCATCGTGACGGCCGGAACGTAAACGCGCGGCACGATGCGGACGCGGATGGTCGGGCGGTCGAGCACCGTGCTGACCCCGGGCGCGTACCAGCGGCAGCCCAGATCCTCCTCCAGGAGCGCGAACACCGCCGACAGCGGGCCGCTTCGCTCGCCGCCGAGCAGGAAGAGCCTGGCGCCCTTGACTACGATGGCGTATCCGTCCGCGCCCAGGTCCCACCCGCCCCCGGAGCGGCGGTTGGTGTCGCCGACGCTTATCTCCCTGGCGATGGGGTCGATGGTGTCCGGGACGATCGGGAGCCGGGCCCCGCTCATCTCCTCCAGCCAGTGGGCCAGCTCCTCGGCGGCGCGCTGCTCCTGCGGCGTCGCCTCGGCGGGCACGACGATGACGTAGTCCGTCTGCCCGCGCACTGTCAGCTCGATCGGGTCGGCCGGCTCACCCTCCGGGGCCAGCGAGTTCCGCCAGCTTGGGCTGGCCGTCGTGGCCGCCGCGATCAGCAGCGCGCAGGACGCGACTGTGAGGGGTAGTCCGCGAGGGGTCATGGCGACGCCTCCTGGTAGCGACGTGTTGCGGCAGAGACGAACGATCCGTCAGCGGGCGGTGTTGCTCGGCAGTTCACCGTAAGGGCGCGCCTACCCTCCCTGTGCGAACCGGAGCAACAGCCGGCGGCGTGGGAACGCCGCCGCTCCGTACGGCGACGGCACGGGCTCGCGAATGCCGTACGGAGGGGCGGGCTGCCCAGCCCGCCCGGTCGTTTGCCGTGCCGTTGGGAGGGGCGGGCCT
>JBNGDZ010000546.1:0-3343 GCA_049975765.1 Armatimonadota bacterium | reverse complement strand
TGCTCGCCATGGAGGGGCCGCCGCGAGCGTAGCGAGCGGGGCGCGATCAGGAGCGGTAGCGACTGACCGCGCAGGTTCCACCCCGGCCCACTCGGTAAGAAGCGCAGGCGCCCCGTCTGCGCGCTGTATCGCCTTTGGGTAGAGCTCTCTGCCGGGCCGGGGTGGAACCTGAGGCGTGTTCGCTACGCTCACAGGCCTCACCGGGCGCTGCGCGCCCGGCGGCCCCTCCAACGGACACGGCGGGCTCCTATCGCAACCAGGCGGCGACTGTGCCCGTGGTCAAGATATGCGGACTCTCGCAAGTGAGCAAGACCAGGCCAGGGGTCCGTCGCCACGGCCCGAAGGCCGGGGCTGGCTCTCCTCTCACCGCTCTATCCCAGCCCCTGAGTGCGTGTCACCGGGGCGCTGACGGCATGCTCTCCTGACGCCTACCCCGGGCTGGCAGGCCAGGCGCGGAGGAACATCTGGCCGGCGCGAGGAATACGCCCCAGAGGCTCATGCCGGTGCCGGTAGCTGCATTGTCCGAGCCCGGGAGCGTGTGCACATGTCCCCGTGGTACTACCTGATCGTGCTCATCGAGGTACCGGCCCTTCTGGCCGTGGCCTACGCGGGCGGCTGGTGGCTGTATCTGCTTATCGCGTTCGTGGCCCTCATGGGCATGGGCGAGCTCTACTCGGCGCTGATCACGCGCGACATGCGGCCGGAGGCGGCCGTGGGCTATCTCTGCGCGCTGCTGCTGCTGGCGGCCGCGCAGTTCTCCCCGGCGGCGATTCGGGCTGAGCTGATGGTCCTGTGCCTGTTCCTGGCGGTGGCCGCCCCTCTCGCTGCGCAGTTCACGAAGACCGGGGAGCCCGGCCGTCTCCGCGACGCGGCCCTCACCACGCTGGGCGTGACATACATCGCCCTCCCCCTGTCCTTCATCTTCATGCTCTGCGACATGGACGTCGCCAAGCTGGTCGCCGGTGAGACGGCCGGACCGTTGACGGCACGCCTCGGCGCACTCCTCATGGTTGCCGCGGCCGTGTGGCTCTCCGACACCGCAGCCTGGGGGATCGGCAAGCGCTACGGCCGCACGAAGCTTACGCCCCGGCTGAGCCCGAACAAGACCGTGGAGGGCGCGCTCGCGGGAGGCCTGACCGCCGTGCTGGCGACCGTCATCGTGGGGGCGTGGGCCGGCCTGCCGGTGGTGCACGGCACCATCCTGGGTGTCGTCCTTGCGGTGACCGCGCAGGTGGGCGATCTGGCGGAGTCTGTGATCAAGCGCGACCTGAAGCTCCGCGATTTCGGCACACTGCTGGGACCGCACGGGGGGATGCTGGATACTTTCGACGGGATGCTTTTCGCCGCCCCGGTCGCGTGGCTCTATCTGTGGCTCTTTCTCATGCCCTGACAGCCGCCGACACATCGCTAAGCCGGCGTGGAGGAACGCCCATGATCGTTGCAGTGCCCCGTGAGATCAAGGACGGAGAGCACCGCGTCGCGCTCGCTCAGCCCGGCGTTGACGCGCTGGTGCGCGACGGCCACCGCGTGCTTGTGGAGGCCGGCGCGGGCCACGACAGCGGCGTCTCGGACGAGGAGTACGCCCGGCACGGCGCAGAGATCGTGGACGCCGCCACGGCCTGGGGCGACGCGGACATGGTGGTCAAGGTCAAGGAGCCGCTGCCCGACGAGTACCGCTACCTGCGGCCGGACCTGCTCCTGTTCACCTACCTGCACCTGGCCTCATCACGGGAGCTCACCGAGGCACTGCTCGAGCGAGGTGTCACGGCGCTGGGCTACGAGACCGTGCAGACCGAGGACGGGCACCTGCCTCTGCTGGAGCCGATGAGCGAGGTGGCCGGGAAGCTGGCGGCACAGGTGGGCGCCCGCTGCCTCGAGAGCCCGTGGCAGGGTCGCGGCGTGCTGCTGGGCGGGGTGACCGGCGTGCCGCCGGCGGAGGTGGTCATCATCGGCGCCGGGACGGTCGGCCGGAACGCGGCGCACGTGGCGCTGGGCGTGGGGGCGCAGGTCACGCTCCTCGACATCGACGTGGCCCCGCTGCGGCACATGGAGGAGATCACGCACGGCCGGCTCATCACGGTCCTCTCCAGCCCCTACGCCGTCGCCCGCTGCGCCGGCTATGCCGACCTGCTCATCGGCGCGGTTCTTATCCCGGGGGCCCGCGCCCCGCGGTTGGTCACCGGGGAGATGGTGGAATCGATGAAGCCCGGCGCCGCTATCGTGGACGTCTCCATCGACCAGGGCGGCTGCGTGGAGACCATCGAGCCCACCAGCCACTCCGACCCCACCTACATCCGCCATGGCGTCGTGCACTACGCAGTCCCGAACATGCCGGCTCTGGTCCCCCGCACCTCCACCCTCGCCCTCACCAGCGTCACCCTCCCCTACCTCGTCTCCATCGCCAACCTGGGCCTCGAGGCGGCCTGTGAGCGCGCGCCCGAGCTTCGCCGAGGACTAAACGTGCGCGGCGGCGAGATCGCGCACGAGGCCGTCGCCGAGGCCTTTCCCGACCTCGCGAACTAACCCGACGAAACCGGCTGCGCGCGGGGGTCCCGCCAGTGAGTCGCCGCACACTGGGCCTGGACATCCTGTGGGCCGTACTGGCGGTGGGTGTGATGCTGGCTGTCATCATCGCCTGCGCCCGCGTCCAGGGCACCGTGCACACCGCGGGCCTGCGCGTGGCCCTCATCATGATGGCCATCTTCATGGGTATCGCCGGGGGCCTGCTGGCCGAACGCCTCTGCAGGCGCATCTGGCGGCGCCTCAGGCACGCCCCCCACCGTCTCCGCGCGCTGCGCAAGTCCGCATTCTGCCTCGGCGGCGTGGTCGTCTCCGCGGCTATCGTGGTGCTCTGCCTGAAGCCCGAGGCATGGCTTGTCGCCACCATCGGGCTCGTGAGCCTCTGCGCCGTGTGGGTGTGGTACGCTTTCGAGACCAGGAGTCTGAGCCGGGGGCCGCTGATCCGTTGGCCCCGCCGCAGGCGGCGGAGGTCCGAGAGCAGCGAGGATCACACCAACCCCGACCCTGGATCTTGAGGAAACTGTGAGGAATGGCGAGAGGGAGCACTCGCCGTTGCGCCGAAGTCTTACATAGCTGACCGCAGAGTGGACCGCGTGTTCGCCTCCTCTGCGCGAATCAGCGTCGCCCGCCGGCCTGTCCCGGGATCCGGCGGGCGACATTCCGTTTCGTCCGCGCCCTCACCTATCGGCCCAGCGCCGCCTTCGCCCTCTCGATCTGCTCGGCCAGCAGCCGCCTCCCCTCGTAGATGAAGCTGGGCTCGATGTGTGCGCAGTTGTCGTAGGCGAGGATGAAGCTGTCGGCACGCTCCAGCGTCCCCTCACAC
>JBNGDZ010000545.1:0-3348 GCA_049975765.1 Armatimonadota bacterium | reverse complement strand
TCTCGCCGGCGATGCGTGGCTCCTGATGTGTCCCCCGGGGCTCGATCTCCTCGGGCGCCACGGCCGGCGGGCCCGCGGCGGGAGGCGACTGCGCGGCCTCGGCCTCGCGGTCGGGTGGCCGAGGCGCCCCCGGGGTCTCCGGGGACGGCGAGCGCGACGACAGCTCGCGGCCGCACTGCGGGCAGTGGCGCGCGGCCTCGTCAGCGATGCGAATGCCACAGTGGCGACAGAAGCGCTGGGGCATCGCGGGACCTCCCGGCGGCACGGGCTGTATCCTCGTGGAGAGGTTCGCCGCGGGGTGGCGCGAGCCCTGCCACCGCGCTGCTGGGCTTGAGAGCGGACGGGAAACACAGTATAATCCCCTGCGGTAGCACGGATATGACGCCGGGTCCGCTGCCGCGGCGGTCTCCGGGTTTTTTTCGTGTCGCGTCCCCGCGACGATCGGTAGGAGGCGCCCCCATGATAGCAGGCGACCTTGTACAGACGGACGCCCCCACGCTGTCGCTGGATGACACCATCGCTGATGCCGCTGAGGTGCTGACGAGTTACCGGCACAGCAACCTCCCGGTGGTGGATGAGGAGGGGAGGCTGGTTGGAGCTCTGGGCGAGGAGGACATTCTGGCGCTGGCGCTGCCTACCTCGGCCGCGGAGCTGGATCGGCTCAGCTACCTGCCCCGTTGCTACGGCCTGCGCAATCTCGAGGACGAGGAGCTGCGGGAGACGCCGGTCGCCGACGTGATGCGCCGGGAGGGGCTTGTGACGGTGGAGGAGGATGAGCTGGCGGCGCAGGCGGCGCTGCTGATCATCCGCCACCACCAGCCCCAGATCTTCGTGGTGCGCGCCGGCAGGCTGGTGGGGCGGCTGTGCCGCAAGGACATCATCAGCCAGGTCGTCAACCCCACGCTCGGAGTTGCGTGTCATCCATGAGTCCCACCGCCTACCTGGCCGCGGGCATCTTCGTGGCGGCCTACGCCCTTATCGCGACCGAGAAGGTCGATAAGACCAAGGTGGCGCTGGCCGGTGCGGCGCTGATGATCCTGCTGGGAATCATCGATCAGGACACGGCCTTCCACGGCACCCATGAGGTCGAGGGGATCGACTGGAACACCATCTTCCTGCTCATGGGGATGATGATCATCGTCAACGTCACCCGCGCGACAGGTCTCTTCGAGTGGGTGGCCATCAAGACCGCGAAGCTCGGCCACGGTCGTCCCATCCCGATCCTGATCGGCATGTGCCTCTCGACGGCGGTGCTCTCGGCGCTGCTGGACAACGTCACCACCGTGCTGCTGATCGCCCCCACCATCATCGTCATCTACGAGGCCCTGGAGCTGGACCCGGTGCCCTTCTTGATCTTCGTGATCCTGGCCTCGAATATAGGCGGAACCGCGACTCTGGTAGGCGACCCCCCGAACATTATCATCGCCTCGCAGGCCAACATCACCTTCATGGAGTTCGTGTACATCAACGGGCCCATCATCCTGCTGATCTTCTTGCTGTTCGCCGGCCTCATCTGGCTGGGGTTCGGCAAGCGCTACCAGGTGGAGGACGAGCAGCGCCTGCGCGTGATGCAGTTCGACGAGGCGCGGGCGATAACCGACCACCGGCTGCTGTGGCGGTGCCTGACGGTGATCGGGCTGGTCCTGGTGGGCTTCGTGCTGCACGGGGCGTTGCACCTTCAGCCGGCGACCATCGCGCTGGCGGGGGCGGCGCTGATCATGCTCCTGCACCCCGATGGCCCCCGGGAGACGCTGGAGGAGATCGAGTGGCCAACCATCTTCTTCTTTCTCGGCCTGTTCGTTATGGTGGCGGGGCTGGTGGAGGTGGGAGTGGTTGAGGCCCTCGGTCGCGGGATGATCGATGTCACGCACGGCAGCTCGCTGGCCCTGACGATGGTAGTGCTGTGGTTCTCGGCGATCGCCTCGGGGATCATCGACAATATCCCGTTCGTGGCCACGATGGCGGCGCTGCTGCGCGTGGTGGCGCCGGAGCTCGCGGCCGACCCGTCGGCCCACGCCACCGCCGCGGAGCTGGTGCGCAACGAGACGATCCTCCCCGTGTGGTGGGCGCTGTCGCTGGGCGCCTGCCTGGGTGGGAACATCACGCTCATCGGGGCATCGGCGAACGTGGTCGTGGCCGGCATCTCCTCGCGCTCTGGTCACCCTATCGGCTTCGGCCGCTTTCTGAAGTACGGCCTGCCCATGACGGTTGTCTTCCTGGGCTTATGCACGGGCTACCTATGGCTGCGGTTCTTCCGGTGAGCAGCAGCCGCGACCGAGCCGCGTCATTCCGGGGCGTCAACGGCCTGTCTGGTCAGAGCGATGACAGCTCCGAGAGCAGCGACAGCTCCCGGGAGCCGAGGGCCGCGGAGTGGAAGATGCACACCCCGGGCGCGCCCGCCTGAGCGGCGAAGCGCATCTGGCGGTCGAGGGCGTCGAAGTCCAGCTCTCCCGCCGATGAGCTGAGCCCGATGCCGGCCAGCCACTGCACGGGCGTGTCACTGAGCAGCCGGCGATGCTGGGCCACCAGCTTGGCGAATGAGCCCAGCGAGAGGGTGTAGCTCATGGGGCAGACGATGTCCAGGAGCCCGTCGGCGCACCACTCCGCCCAGTCCTGTCCCTCGACGAGGGCGTCCTCGTAGTAGCGGGCGCGCACGGCCGCTGAGAGGCGGATCCCGTGCTGATCGGTCAACGCCCGCACGGACTCCACGAAGGACCGCACGAACTCCATTCGCATCTGAAGCTCCTTGAAGACCACGCCCGGCTTCAGCAGATCCTGTGGTTCGGGATAGGGCTTGCCCAGCCAGCGCAGTCGTGCCTGCTGGCAGCGCGGGCACGCGCAGGGGTTGTCCATGAGCACGTCGGCGTTGGGGTAGCGGCAGTAGTCCAGGTGCAGGCCGTCGGGCCGGTAGCCCTCGATGAGCTCGTTGGCGAGCAGCAGCGTGCGCTCGTGGTTCTCGCCCCAGCTCGCGCAGGGCCAGTCCATGGCCCACTCGGGGACGTCCTGGAAGTCCAGCGGGGGCTCGTACAGACCGCGGCCGACCCCGACTGCGCCACCCAGGCCCATCACCGGATGGACCTGCATCCCCACCGCCCGAGCCGCCTCCATGTAGGGCCCGAGGAGCTCGCGGTCGGGGGCCCCAAGCGACTCGGACTCAAAGTAGACCCCATCGCGGACGGCCACGAAGGGGAAGGACAGCTCCGCCCCCGCGTCCTGCAGCTCGGCCAGGCGGTCGGCGATCACGGGGGGGCTGTCGGCGCCCTCGGGAAACTCGCGATAGGGGTGCGACCAGACGGCGATTCTCATCGGCGGTCACTGCCCTCGGTGTGCCTGCGTGGCGCGTGTGGG
>JBNGDZ010000544.1:0-3374 GCA_049975765.1 Armatimonadota bacterium | reverse complement strand
CTGCTGCACGATCTGACCGGCACCGGTCTGCCGGATGTCATCATCGGCGGCAAGCAGGGTCCGCCGAACCTGTTCTGGTATGAGAATCCCGGCTGGACCCGGCACGACGTCGCCGACGCGCCCAACCTGGAGGCCGGCGGCGTGGTCGTGGACATCAACGGCGACGGCCGGCCTGACGTCATCGCGGGCCAACAGGGACGCGACGGCCACCTACTGTGGTGGTTCGAGTGCCCGGCCGACCCCCGCGGGCCATGGCCGGTGCGTGTGCTCACCGACAGCTTCGCCAAGTACCATGACCAGGCGATCGGCGACGTGGACGGCGACGGCCGGCCGGAGGTGGTCTTCCTCTCTCAGGTCGCCGGCGTCCTGGCCTACTACGACATCCCCGAGGACCCTGCAACCGAGCCCTGGCCGGAGGAGTGCCTGACTGTCATCGCGGATGACATGGCGAACATTGAGGGCCTGGTGGTGGCGGATCTGGACGGGGATGGGCGCAACGAGATCATCGACGGGACGCGCGTCTTCAGCCTGGAGGCCGACGGCTGGGCCCGGCGCACCTACGCGGAGGACTTCGTCACCACCCGCGTGGCCGTCGGCGACCTGGACGGTGACGGCGCCCTGGAGATCGTGCTGTGCGAGGGCGAGAGCGATGAGGGTCGCCTGGCGCTCTGCCACGCACCCGACTTCGAGCCGGGGCTGCTGCGAGAGGGGCTCTTCCATCCCCACAGCCTGGCGCTGGCGGACTTCGACGGCGACGGCGCGCTCGACATCTTCGTCGGGGAGATGGGCCTGGGGCGCAATCCGCACGAGCCGGAGCTGCTCGTCTTGCGGAACCGCGGCGACGGCGGCTTCGAGGAGCAGATCATCTTCCGGGGCCTCCCCACGCACGAGGCCAAGGTCGCGGACATCGATGGCGACGGGCTGCCCGACATCGTCGGTAAGCCCTACACACCAAGGCGCCATATCGACCTGTGGCTGAACCGCTCCTGAGAGGGGCGCCCGCTCAGATCCTCTCGAGCCTCGCCGCGCCCGCAAGCAGCTTCTTCACGCCGCCGCCGTCGCGGAAGGCCACGGTCACCTTCCAGTCATCCCTGGTCTCCTCCGCCGATACGATGATGCCCTGACCGAATCTGGGATGCCGCACCTTCTGGCCGGCCTTAAAGCCATCAGGAGCCGGATCGGCGGGCTCGCGGCGCCTCTCCCCGAGCGTCCTCTCCTCGGCGGCCGGCTCCCGCTCCCGCCGCTCGGCCTCCCGTGCGTTCTCCTCCGCGCGCGCCAGGATGGCCGCGATGTCGATCTTCCGACCCCCGGAGGGCGTCTCCAGCACCTCCTCACCGCTGTCGAGCATCCGCGGTTGGGAGGCGTCGGAGTATCGCTCACGGCGGTCGATCAGCTCCTCCGGCAGGTCCGCCAGGAAGCGCGAGGGCCGCTGCCGGCGCGTCTCACCGTAGATGGTTCGGTGGAAAGCGTGGCTGAGATACAGCAGCTTCTGCGCCCGCGTCATGCCCACGTAGGCCAGGCGGCGCTCCTCCTCCAGCTCGTGCTCGTCGCCCATGGAGCGCTCGTGGGGGAAGATGCCCTCCTCCATCGACGCCATGAACACGATCGGGAACTCCAGGCCCTTCGCAGAGTGCAGCGTCATCAGCGACACCGCGCCGGACAGCTCCTCGGCCTCGTCGATGTCGGAGATGAGGGCGATGTGCTCCAAGAACTCCTGTAGGCCCGCGTCCGGGTTCTGGCGCGTGAAGGCGGCCGCCACGGTCACGAACTCCTGCAGGTTCTCGACCCGCATGGCATCCTCGGCCTTGCCGGACTCGCGCAGCCTGTCGATGAGCTCGGTGGCCTCCACCACAGCCCGAACCAGGTCCGGCAGCGGGGCGGTGTCGATCCGCTGGCGCAACGACAGCATCAGGTCGTAGAAGTCGCCCACCGCGTCGCGCGCCCGCTGCCGCCGGTCCTCGTCCGCTGCGTAGATGCGGCAGGCCTCCAGCAGCGGGACCTGATTCTGCTCGGAGATGAGCGTCAGCTCCTCCTGGGTGGTGCTGCCGATGCCTCGCGTCGGAGTGTTGATGATCCGCCGCAGCGAGAGGTTGTCGGCCGGATTGTGCAGCGCTCGTAGATAGGCCAGCGCGTTCTTGATCTCGGCGCGGTCGTAGTAGCGCATGCCGCCCACGATCTCGTAGGGGATCTGCCGCGCCGCGAGGGCCTGCTCGAAGTTCCGCGAGGCGGCGTTCACGCGGTAGAGCACCGCGTAGTCACCATAGCTCGCCAGCCCCTCGCTCACCTGCATCTGGATCGTCTGCGCCACCCACTCCGCCTCCTCCTCCTCGTTGATCGCCTCGTAGACGATCACGTTGTCGCCGGGCGGATTTGCCGTCCACAGCCGCTTATCGGCGCGGTTCTCGTTCTGCCGGATGACCTCGTTGGCGCACTCGATGATCTTGGCAGTAGAGCGGTAGTTACGCTCCAGCTTGATCACCGTAGCGTCGGGGAAGTGCTCCTGGAAGTCGAGGATGATCCCCACGTTCGCCCCGCGCCAGCCGTAGATCGACTGGTCGTCATCCCCTACCACGCACAGATTACCATGTTCCGCCGCCAAAAGCTGAACAAACCGGAACTGCGCGTGGTTGATGTCCTGGTACTCATCGACCAGGATGTAGCGGAAGCGCTGCTGGTACTTGCGGCGGACCTCCTCGTGCTCCTCCAGCAGCCCCACAGTCTTCATGATCAGGTCATCGAAGTCCAGCGCGTTGTTGCGCTCAAGCTGCCGCTGGTACCCGGTGTAGACGCGGCTGACCAGGCGTTCGAAGGGGCCCTTGGCGGTGCGGCGGTACTCGTCGGGGGTCATCAGCTCGTTCTTGGCGTTGCTGATGGCCCAGAGGACCTCGGCGTTGGTGCGGTCGCGGCAGCGATCACGCTCGGGGAGCTTGACCTCCACGCGGGCCCGGACTTCCTTGATGATGGAGGACTGATCGCTCTCGTCGAAGATAGAGTACTCCGGCGGCACGCCCACGTGGCGGCCGTCCACCCGCAGGATGCGGGCGCAGATGGAGTGGAAGGTCCCGGCCCAGAGGCCACTGGCGCTCTCGCCGGCGAGGTCCTCGATTCGCTCGGTCATCTCGTCGGCGGCCTTGTTCGTGAAGGTCACCGCCAGGATCGAGCGCGGGTCGATGCCCTCATTCTCGATCATGTGAGCGATGCGGTAGGTAAGCGCCCGGGTCTTCCCCGACCCTGCGCCGGCGAAGATGAGCACCGGCCCGTGGATGCACTGGGCGGCTTCGCGCTGCTGCTCGTTGAGCTGTTCCAGCAATGACATTGATGATAGGCTCCCGTGTGGAGGCTCGCGCCAACCGCGCAAGCCCAGCCGACCAACA
>JBNGDZ010000543.1:1434-3401 GCA_049975765.1 Armatimonadota bacterium | reverse complement strand
GGTCGGGGCAGCGGCCCACACGTGACATGATCAACGACCGGGCGCGAGCGTACTCGCGCATCTCCAAACGGAATGACGAACTACGCCAACGGAGGCCGGCGCCTTGACTCCTTCACCGCCTCCGATGTTCAATATGCCCGGCTCCTCCCCGGGTGGGATGGAGCTGCGTGACGCGCCAGCTCGACAGGGGATGGGAATCAACCATCGAGACGAATCTCGTCTTCGCGCTCAGCCTTCTCCTCACCGCCGGGTTCGCTCTCGCGCGTCTGGCGAAGGCCCTGCACCTGCCCTCGGTCACCGGGTACATCGTGGCCGGCATCGCGCTGGGCCCCAGCGGCCTGGACCTGATGACCGGTGAAGTGCTGGAGAACCGGCTTCAGGTGTTCACGAACATCGCGCTGATGCTGGTGGCCTTCGGGATCGGTGAGCGCTTTGACCTGCAGCAGCTCCGCACGTCCGCCCGCGCTGTGGTGCGCGTGAGCATCGGCGAAAGCGGCGGTACTTTCTTGCTCGTCGGTGCGGCGGTCGGTGTAGTGGCATGGCTGACCGGTGAGGGCGGGGACATCTCCGGAGTCTCCTACGCGGTGGCGGTGGGTCTGGTGTGCGCCTCCATCGCGGTGGCGACGGCCCCGGCCGCCACGGTCGCGGTGATCCGCGAGCTGGAGGCCTCCGGGCCCGTCTCCCGGCTGGTGCTCTCGAACGTGGTGGTCAACAACGCCCTGAGCGTGACGCTCTTCGGCCTCGCGGTAGCCGCGGCTCAGGTGATGCTGGGGACGGGCGGCGGCTCGACACTCAGCCAGGCGCTCAAGCCCTTCGCCGTGACCGTCGGCTCCCTGGTGCTCGGCATCGCGGTCGGCCTGGCTTGCGATTTCGTCGTGCACCGCCTCCATCAGCGCGCGGACGTGCTTGTGGTGGCGCTGGCGGCGGTCTTCTTCGTGGGTGGGCTCGCGCAGTTCCTGGGCCTGTCATCGCTGCTGGCGGCGGTGGCCGCCGGCTTCGCGGTGGTGAATCGCGACCGCCGGGACGTGCGGGCCTTCCGGGCGCTGAACGACTTCGAGCCACCCATCTACGGCATCTTCTTCACCCTCGCCGGAGCGCAGCTCCACTTTCAGGAGCTCATGGCCGCCGGTCTCCTGGGCCTGGTCTTCGTGCTGGCGCGGGGGGCCGGCAAGTACTTCGGCGCCTGGCTGGGCGCGCGCGCGGTGCCCCTCGAGCCGGAGCGCGCCAGCTCCATCGGCCTCGGGCTGCTGCCCCAGGCGGGCCTGGCCATCGGGCTCGCCTACCTGGTGCGGCAGGACCCCACGCTCGAGCCCATCCGCACGCTCGTGATCAACCTGGTCGTGGCCAGCGTGGTGATCAACGAGCTGGTCGGGCCTCCGCTGGTACGCCTGATGCTGCTCAGAGCCGGCGAGGTCGGCGACATGCAGCTCGAGGAGGCAGGTGAGGAGTCCGTCCCGGCGGCCCGTGAGTTGGCCGGCATCGACGTGGTCCCGTGGACATGGCCGCGGCTGCAGCCTCCCTCGCAGACAGGTGGGTCGGTCCTCATCGGGGTCAGCCATCCCAACACCGCGGCGGGTCTCACTCGTATCGGGGTGCTGCTGGCGCACCACTATGCGGCAGAGCCCACGGCCGTGCACGTGGCCACCAGCGAGCATCAGGAGGACTTCTGGGACAGCGTTGCTGACCGGGAGGCCGTGACTCTGTTCAGGATGGCCGACGAGGAGGCCAGGAGTCTGGGCTATCGCCTCGACACCGAGGTGGAGTTCGCCGACGAGGTCGCTCTGGGGCTGCTCCACGCGGCGGAGGAGTCCGACGCACAGGCCATCGTGCTGGGCCACCCGCTTGCCAGCCGGGCGGCGCGCTTCGGCCAGATCGTGGACAACCTGGCCCGCGACGCGCTCTGCCCCGTGGTGGTCGTCAAGTTCGTGGGCCCACTGCACACCGAGCGCATTCTCGTTCCAGTGAGC